>JAQVKR010000067.1 GCA_028694565.1 Gammaproteobacteria bacterium
CACCGGGATGTTGCTGCCCGGCCCGTAGACGGCGGCCACGCCGGCGTCGAGCAGCTGCTGGTAGTCCTGGGGCGGGATGACGCCCCCGCAAATGACCAGGATATCCTCGCTGCCCCCGGCCCGGAGCGCCTCGATGAGCTGGGGCACGAGGGTCTTGTGTCCGGCGGCCTGGGATGAGACGCCCACCACGTGGACGTCGTTCTCGATGGCCTGGCGCGCGGCCTCCTCCGGGGTCTGGAACAGCGGCCCCACGTCCACGTCGAAGCCGATATCGGCAAAGGCCGTGGCAATCACCTTGGCGCCGCGGTCGTGCCCGTCCTGGCCGAGCTTCACCACCAGCATGCGTGGTCGGCGGCCCTCGGCCGCGGCGAACGCCTCCACCTCCTGCTTGATCTTCATGAACCCCTCGTCCCCCTCGTAGGCGGAACCATACACGCCGGAGATGGAACGCACCACGGCGCGATGGCGGGTGAACACCTTTTCCAGGGCATCGGAGATTTCACCCACCGTGGCCCGCGCGCGCGCCGCCTCCACCGCCAGCGCCAGCAGGTTCCCCCCGCCCGTGGCGGCCCGGGTGAGGTTGTCGAGCGCCGCCTGGCAGGCGGCCTCGTCGCGGCTGGCGCGCACCTGCCGTAGGCGTCGGATCTGGGATTCGCGCACGGCGCTGTTGTCGATATCGAGAATATCCACCCGGGTATCCTCGGCGGGCTGGTAGCGGTTGACGCCCACCACCACTTCCTCGCCGCGGTCGATGCGGGCCTGCCGCCGGGCGGCGGCCTCCTCGATGCGCAGCTTCGGCAGCCCCGCCACCACCGCCTGGGTCATGCCGCCCATCTCCTCCACCTCGCGGATCAGCCCGCGGGCGGCCTGCGCCAGATCGTGGGTCAGCCGCTCCACGTAGTAGGAGCCGGCCAGCGGGTCCACCACCTTGGTGATGCCGGTCTCCTCCTGCAGGATGAGCTGGGTGTTGCGGGCGATGCGGGCTGAGAAGTCGGTGGGCAGCGCCAGCGCCTCGTCGAAGGAATTGGTGTGCAGCGACTGGGTGCCGCCGAGCGCCGCGGCCAGCGCCTCCACCGCGGTGCGCACCACGTTGTTGTAGGGGTCCTGGCTGGTGAGGCTGACGCCCGAGGTCTGGCAGTGGGTGCGCAGCATCAGCGAACCGGGGTGCCCGGGCTGGAAGTGCTCCTGCATCAGCTCCGCCCACAGCAGCCGGGCGGCCCGCAGCTTCGCCACCTCCATGAAGAAGTTCATGCCGATGGCGAAGAAGAAGGAGAGGCGCGGCGCGAAGGCGTCCACGTCCAGTCCGCTGCGGATGGCCGCGCGCACGTACTCCAGCCCGTCGGCCAGGGTGTAGGCCAGTTCCTGCACGCAGGTGGCCCCCGCCTCCTGCATGTGGTAGCCCGAGATGGAGATGGGGTTGAAGCGCGGCATGTGCCGCGCGGTGTAGCCGATGATGTCGGCCACGATGCGCATGGAGGGCTCGGGCGGGTAGATGTAGGTGTTGCGGACCATGAACTCCTTGAGGATGTCGTTCTGCAGCGTGCCGGAGAGCTGCGCGGGCGCGACGCCCTGCTCCTCGGCGGCGACGATATACATCGCCATCACCGGCAGCACCGCGCCGTTCATGGTCATGGAGACCGACATCTGATCCAGCGGAATGCCGTCGAAGAGGATCTTCATGTCCTCGACGGAATCGATGGCCACACCGGCCTTGCCCACGTCGCCCTCCACCCGCGGATGGTCGGAGTCGTAGCCCCGGTGGGTGGCCAGGTCGAAGGCCACCGACAGGCCCTTCTGCCCCGCCGCGAGGTTGCGGCGGTAGAAGGCATTGGACTCCTCGGCGGTGGAGAAGCCGGCGTACTGGCGCACGGTCCAGGGCCGGCCGGCGTACATGGTGGCGCGGGGGCCGCGCACGAAGGGAGCGAACCCGGGCAGGGTGTCCGCGTGCGCCACGTCCTCGAGATCGGCCGCCGTGTAGAGCGGCTTCACGGTGATGCCCTCGGGGGTATTCCAGTTCAGATCATCCGCTGACCGCCCCTTGAGCTCCTTGCTCGCCTGCGTCTGCCAGTCTGCCAGGGTGCGTTCGGGAAACTCCGCCATACATCTTTCTCCAGTTCCGGCCCCGGGGGGGCGGTCGAGCATTGAACAGGTATCGGCCCGGCAAGGGGGTGAAGGCACTGCGGCACGGGCGCCGCCCGTGCCCTGCCGGGCCGAAGGCCGGTCCCTCCGGGTCCAGCGGCGCCATCCGTGGACCTGGGGGAGACCGTCTGCGGGCCCCGGGCGCCCCATCCGCCGTCATCGCGGTGAAAGCGGCTCCGCCCGGGCTCGTCGGTGGACCGTGGAAACCGCCCCGCCGCCGGCATTCCTCCGGCGGCGGGGCGGCATGATTGAACGTCAGTGCTTTCTGGCGTAGCCGATGCTGCTCAGGGCGTCGGAGATCTCGCCGAGGATCGACGGATCGTCGATGGTGGCCGGCATCTTGTACTCCTCGCCGTCGGCGATTTTCTTCATCGTGCCGCGCAGGATCTTGCCCGAGCGGGTCTTGGGCAGGCGATCGACGATGGTCACCGTCTTGAAGGCGGCGACGGGACCGATTTTTTCGCGCACCAGCTGCACCAGCTCCTTCCTGATGGCGTCCTCCTCCCGCCGCACGCCCGCCTTCAGGCAGACGAAGCCGAGGGGGAGCTCACCCTTCAGGGTGTCGGCCACGCCGATGACGGCGCACTCGGCCACGTCGGGGTGGGAGGCGAGCACCTCCTCCATGGCGCCGGTGGAGAGGCGGTGGCCGGCCACATTGATGATGTCGTCGATGCGGCTCATGATCCACAGGTAGCCGTCCTCGTCCTTGAAGCCGGCGTCACCGGTCAGGTAGTAGCCGTCGTAGGCGCTGAGATAGGACTTCACATAGCGCTCGTCGTTGCCCCACAGGGTCGGCAGGCAGCCGGGCGGCATGGGCAGCTTGATGACGATGCTGCCGATCTGGCCGGGCGCCATCTGCCGGCCGCTTTCATCCAGCACCTGAACGTCGTAGCCGGGCACGGCGCGGGTGGGCGAGCCGGGCTTCACCGGCAGCTGCTCGATGCCCATCGGGTTGGCGGCGATGGCCCAGCCGGTCTCGGTCTGCCACCAGTGGTCGATGACCGGCACGCCGAGCTGGGCCTCGGCCCAGAGCAGCGTATCGGGATCGCAGCGCTCGCCGGCCAGGAACAGGTTCCGGAAGCGGGACAGGTCGTACTTCTTCAGCTCCTCGCCCTCCGGGTCCTCGCGCTTGATGGCGCGGAAGGCGGTGGGCGCGGTGAACAGCGTCTCCACCTTGTGCTGCTCGATGACCCGCCAGAAAGCGCCCGCGTCGGGGGTGCCCACCGGCTTGCCCTCGTAGATGACCGTGGTGCAGCCGTGCAGCAGCGGCCCGTAGACGATGTAGGAGTGACCCACCACCCAGCCCACGTCCGAGGCGGCCCAGTACACCTCCCCGGGCTCCACGTTGTAGACGTTCTTCATGCTCCACTTCATGGCCACCGCGTGGCCGCCGTTGTCGCGCACCACGCCCTTGGGCATGCCGGTGGTGCCGGAGGTGTAGAGGATGTAGAGGGGGTGGGTGGCCTCCACCGGCACGCAGTCCACCGGCTTGGCGGCGGCCACGGCCTGCGCCCAGTCCAGATCGCGGCCCTCGGTCATGGCGGCCCGGGCCTGGGGGCGCTGGAAAATGACGGTATGGCGCGGCTTGGATGCGGCCATGTCGATGGCATCGTCCAGCAGCGGCTTGTACTCCACCACCCGCTTCACCTCGATGCCGCAGGAGGCGGAGACGATGATCTTGGGCTTGGCGTCGTCGATGCGGGTGGCCAGCTCCTTGGCCGCGAAGCCGCCGAACACCACCGAGTGGACGGCGCCGATGCGGGCGCAGGCGAGCATGGCCACGGCCGCTTCGGGAATCATGGGCATGTAGATGATGACCCGGTCGCCCTTCTCCACGCCGTGCTGCACCAGGACGCCGGCGAAGCGGGCCACGTGGTCGCGCAGCTCGCGGTAGGTGATGCTCTGGACGGTGCCGGTGACCGGGCTGTCGTAGATGATGGCGGGCTGGTCGCCGCGATGCCCGTCGACATGTCGATCGACGGCGTTGTAGCAGGTGTTCAGGAGGCCGCCGGCAAACCAGCGGTAGAAGGGCTTCTTGGAGTCATCGAGCACCCGGTCCCACTTCCGGTCCCAATGGAGATCCTCGGCCGCGTTGGCCCAGAAACCCTCCGGGTCGTTCATGGAGCGGCCGTAGACCTCCTCGTACTTCGTTGTCATGGAGACATCCCCCTGCGTGCTGAAATTTATCCGTCTGCACCCCGCCCGCCCATGGCGACACCCGCCTCCCGCACCCGGGCAGGGTCGGAAAACGGGTAAGGTGCGCGCCATCTTGTTGAAAACCCGGCCCCATACCCATGCCGTTCACAGGGTATCTGTTTTGTTGTGCTGCACCATAAGCCGAATTTATTCGCAAAAATTTATCTTTACTCGCATCCGTATGCAAGTTTAGTCGGGATTTTTCCCGCGACCGGAATCCCGCCGGGGCATCAGGAGAGGGTGGCGAGCCGTCCGGCGAGCCACAGGGCGAGCGGCAGGGTGAACAGGGAAAGTCCCGTTTCCACGGTCAGGATGGCCGCCGTCAGCCGGTAGTCGCTGCCCAGCTGGCGGGCGAGAATGTAGGCGGAGGTGGCCCCGGGCAGGGCGCTGAACAGCACGGCCACGCCGGCGGCCAGGGCGTCGAGGCCGAGCCACAGCGCGATGCCCAGCGACAGCAGCGGGAACAGCAGCAGCTTCAGGGCGGAGGCGGTGAGCAGCGCCGGCAGGGAGCCCGGGGTGCCGCGCAGCTCGAGTCCCGCCCCCACCGCCAGGAGACCGAGCGGGAGGGCGGCGCGGGCGAGGATGGCGAGGCTCTCGTCCACCATGACGGGCAGGCGCAGGCCGGCGGAATTCAATCCCAGCCCCACCAGGCAGGCCAGGATGAGGGGATTGCGCGCCACCGCCCCCGCCACCCGCCCCCAGTGGGCCTCGATGGCGGGATTGCAGCGCGCCAGGACCGCCACGCAGAGGACGTTGATGAGAGGGATCAGGACCGCGATGGCGAGCCCCGCCAGGGTCACGCCCCGGGCGCCGTACAATCCCGCGGCGGCGGCCAGGCCCAGGTAGGTGTTGAAGCGCACGCTGCCCTGGAACAGCGCCCCGAGGCCGCCCCCGTCGAGCCGCAGCAGGCGGCCCCCGGCGAGCGCCGCGGCGGCGGTTCCCAGCAGGCCGCCCAGCAGCGCCGCGGCCATGGTCCCGACCGGCAGCTCGGCGAAGGGCGCCGAGGCGAGGCTGCGCACCAGCAGCGCCGGAAACAGCACGTAGTAGGTCAGCCGCTCCGCGGGCCGCCAGAAGGCATCACCGGGAAAATCCCAGCGCCGCATCCCCCACCCCGCCAGGATGAGCAGAAACACCGGCACCAGCGCCGTCAGCAGCGTCGGCATCTTGGGGAGGACCTCGGGTTGTCAGGAGGAAAATAAGCAAGATTTCACCACGAAGGCACGAAGGACACGAAGAGAAAGGCTGTTTATACGCAGATTACGCAGATTTACGCAGATGTATTGCCGATTGATGGATTGCCACCCGACAATCACGGCCGCGGTGCAGAACGACCGACCGCAGGCCCCACCGATTCCATATGGAGCCTGACTCACCGGTGCGCCAGCCTCACAGTACAGCTCAATCTGCGTTAATCAGCGTAATCTGCGGTTCATGTGCCTTTCGCTTTTCTTCGTGTCCTTCGTGCCTTCGTGGTGAAAATCACCCGCTGGTGTGCATCTCCTCGATGCGGATGCGCCACTCGGCGGGGCCGGTCTGGTGCACCGATTCGCCGCGGCTGTCCACGGCCACGGTGACGGGCATGTCCTGCACCTCGAACTCGTAGATGGCCTCCATGCCGAGATCCTCGAAGGCCACCACCCGGGCGGCGCGGATGGCCTTGGAGACCAGGTAGGCGGCCCCGCCCACGGCCATCAGGTAGACCGCCCGGTGTTTCTTGATGGCCTCGATGGCCACCGGTCCGCGCTCGGCCTTGCCCACCATGCCGAGCAGCCCGGTCTGCGCCAGCATCATCTCGGTGAACTTGTCCATGCGGGTGGAGGTGGTGGGACCGGCGGGGCCCACCACCTCGCCGCCCACCGGATCCACCGGACCCACGTAGTAGATGAAGCGGTTGCGGAAGTCGACCCCCTCCGGCAGCCCCTCGCCCCGGTTGAATAGATCATGGATGCGCTTGTGGGCGGCATCGCGCCCGGTGAGGAGCTTGCCGCTGAGCAGCAGGGTCTCGCCCGGCTTCCAGGCCGCCGCCGCCTCCGGCGTGACCGTGTCCAGGTTGACCCGGCGCACGTTCCGGCCCACCTCCCAGGTGACCGCCGGCCAGTCCTCCAGGCGCGGCACCGGCAGCTCCGCCACGCCGCTGCCGTCCAGGTGGAAATGCACGTGGCGGGTGGCGGCGCAGTTGGGAATCAGCGCCACCGGCAGGGAGGCGGCGTGGGTGGGATAGTCGCGGATCTTCACATCCAGCACGGTGGTCAGGCCGCCGAGACCCTGGGCGCCGATGCCCAGCGCGTTCACCTTCTCGGCGATCTCCAGGCGCAGCTCCTCGATGCGGTTGGCCGGGCCGCGGCTGCGCAGCTCGTGCAGGTCCACCGGCTCCATCAGCGCCTCCTTGGCCAGCAGCATCGACTTCTCGGCGGTACCGCCGATGCCGATGCCGAGAATGCCCGGCGGGCACCAGCCGGCGCCCATGGTGGGCACCGTGTTCACCACCCAGTCCACCAGGCTGTCGCTGGGGTTGAGGATGGCGAACTTGGACTTGTTCTCCGAGCCGCCCCCCTTGGCCGCGAGGATCACCTCGACCCGGTCGCCCGGCACCACCTCCGTGTAGACGATGGCCGGGGTGTTGTCGCGGGTGTTGCGGCGCTCGCCGGCCGGGTCGGCCACCACCGAGGCGCGGAGCGGGTTGCCGGGGTTGGTGTAGGCGCGGCGCACCCCCTCGTCCACCATCTCCTGCAGGCCCTGGTCGCTCTCCCAGCGCACGTCCATGCCCACCTTCACGAAGGCCACCACGATGCCGGTATCCTGGCAGATGGGCCGGTGCCCCTCGGCGGACATGCGCGAATTGACCAGGATCTGGGCGATGGCGTCGCGCGCCGCCGGCGAGCGCTCCCGCTCCCAGGCCGCGCCCATGGCGCGGATGAAATCGAGGGGATGATAGTAGGAGATGTACTGCAGGGCGTCGGCGACGCTGTGGATGAAGTCCGCCTTCTTGATCACCGTCATGGGGCGCTCCTGAACGGCGGCCGCCCCGCTGCGGGGCCGGCCGTGAGCTGTGAAAACCTGTTGTCCAAATAGCCTGGGCGGCGCGGATTCAACCGCCCACGATGGCCAGCAGGACGCCGGCGGCCACCGCCGAGCCGATGACACCGGCCACGTTGGGGCCCATGGCGTGCATCAGCAGGAAGTTGTGGTGGTCGGCCTCCAATCCGACCTTGTTCACCACCCGGGCGGCCATGGGCACCGCGGAGACGCCGGCGGCGCCGATGAGGGGGTTCACCTTGCCGCCCGAGAGGCGGTGCATGAGCTTGCCCATGAGCAGGCCGGCGGCGGTTCCCACCGAGAAGGCCAGGGCCCCGAGCACCAGGATGCCCAGCGTCTCGACGGTGAGGAACTTGTGGGCGTCGAGCTTCGAGCCCACGGCCAGGCCCAGGAAGATGGTGACGATGTTGATGAGCTCGTTCTGGGCGGTCCGGGAGAGCCGGTCCACCACCCCGCACTCGCGCAGCAGGTTGCCGAAGGTGAGCATGCCCACCAGCGGCACCGACGCGGGCAGGAACAGCACCGTCATCAGCAGCACGATGAGGGGGAAGATGATCTTCTCCAGCCTCGACACCGGCCGCAGCTGCTGCATGACCACCTTGCGCTCGGCCTCGGTGGTGAGCGCCCGCATGATGGGCGGCTGGATGATGGGCACCAGGGCCATGTAGCTGTAGGCGGCCACGGCGATGGCGCCGAGCAGGTCCGGGGCCAGCCGCGAGGCGAGGAAGATGGCCGTGGGGCCGTCGGCGCCGCCGATGATGCCGATGGCGGCGGCGTCGGCCAGGCTGAAGTCGAAGCCGGGCACCATGTTGAGCGCCAGCGCGCCAAGCAGGGTCAGGAAGATGCCGAACTGGGCGGCCGCTCCCAGCATCAGCGTCTTGGGATTGGCGATGAGCGCCCCGAAATCGGTCAGCGCCCCCACGCCCATGAAGATCAGCAGCGGAAAGACGCCGGTCTCGATGCCCACCGTGTAGATGTAGTGCAGGAGTCCGTCCGGGCCGGCCAGGCCGGCGACCGGGATATTGGTGAGCACCGCGCCGAAACCGATGGGCACCAGCAGCAGGGGCTCGAACTTCCGGGCGATGGCGAGGTAGAGCAGCAGCCCGCCCACGGTGATCATGAGCAGCTGGCCCCACTCGAAGTTGGCCAGGCCGGTGGAGAGCCAGAGTTGCTTCAGGCCGTTCTCCATGACCGGCGCCTCAGGCCAGGAGCAGGAGGGCATCGCCCACCTGCACCGCGTCGCCTTCCTTCACGTTGATTCCGGTCACGGTGCCGGCGCGCGGGGCGCGAACCTCGGTCTCCATCTTCATGGCCTCCATGATCACCACCACCTCGCCGGCGGCGACCGCCTGGCCGGGCTTGACCATGAGCTTGAAGATGGTGCCGGCCAGGGGCGCGGCCACCGGCTGCCCGCCGCCGGCCGGAACCGCACCGGCAGCCGCCGGGGCGGGTGCGGGCGCCGCGGCGCCGGGAGCCACCCCCGTCACCTCGCCCCCCGCGGCCACCGTCACGTCATAGACGGCGCCGTTGACGGTGATGGCGTAGTGCTCCGGCCCGGCCGGCGCCGCGGCGGCGGACGCCGGCGCGGGTTCGGGCCCGCTCCCCGGCACCGGCTCGAACGCCGCGGGGTTGGCGCGGTTCTCCAGGAACTTGAGGCCCACCTGGGGGAAGAGCGCGTAGATGAGCACATCGTCCACCACCGCCTCGGCCAGATCGATGCCCTTCTCCGTGGCCAGCCCCTCCAACTCGCCGGTCAGCCGGTCCAGCTCCGGTTCGAGGAGATCGGCGGGGCGGCAGGTAATCGGCTCCCCGCCCTCCAGCACCCGGGTCCGGAGCTCATTGTTCACCGGGGCGGGCGTGGCGCCGTATTCGCCCTTCAGGACGCCGGCCGTTTCCTTGGTGATGGACTTGTAGCGCTCGCCGGTGAGCACATTGAGCACGGCCTGGGATCCCACGATCTGCGAGGTGGGGGTCACCAGGGGAATGAAGCCGAGGTCCTCGCGCACCCGCGGGATCTCCTCCAGCACCTTGTCGATGCGATCGGAGGCGTTCTGCTCGCGGAGCTGGTTCTCCATGTTGGTGAGCATGCCGCCGGGCACCTGGGCCACCAGAATCCGCGAATCCACCCCTCTCAGGCTGCCCTCGAATCGCGCGTACTTCTTGCGCACCTCGCGGAAGTAGGCGGCGATCTCCTCCAGCAGCCTCAGATTGAGCCCGGTGTCGCGCTCCGTCCCCTGGAGGATGGAGACCACCGATTCCGTGGCGGAATGGCCGTAGGTCATGCTCATGGAGGAGATGGCCGTGTCCACCATGTCGATGCCCGCCTCCG
>JAQVKR010000068.1 GCA_028694565.1 Gammaproteobacteria bacterium
TCAAATGTTTCATCAGCTTTCCAACCAAGTTCATTTTCTAGTTTGGTAGCATCTAG
The DNA here is from genome assembly GCA_028694565.1 of Gammaproteobacteria bacterium. Taxonomy (GTDB): domain Bacteria; phylum Pseudomonadota; class Gammaproteobacteria; order DSM-26407; family DSM-26407; genus Thioalbus. The sequence continues at coordinate 57 of JAQVKR010000068.1, forward strand.
AGGGGCGCGCCGCAAAGCAGCAGGCCGAGTCCGATCACCCTGTAGAGTTCCTTGTGCGTCATTGCCGTTACCTCTTCCACGTTGACTGGCCGGGGCCCCACCACGGGACCCCATCCGCACCGTCAGGCTAGGAGATGGCGGTTTCCCGGGTGTTTCCCGGATGCGGCAAAGTGTTTCAAGCTGTTTCATTGGGTTTTCCGGGCAACCCCCACCCCGGCGCCATCTGATACGCTTTGGCCATGAAAACGGACTCGCCCCATGTGCTCGTGGTTGACGACGACGCCGGGCTGCGCGGCCTGCTGCAACGCTACCTGGGCGGGAACGGGCTGCAGGTCCGCTGCGCGGCGGACGCGGTGGAGATGGATCGCATGCTCGCCGGGGCGCACCCGGATCTCATCGTCCTGGACCTGATGCTGCCCGGCGAGGACGGCCTCAGCATCGCCCGGCGCCTGCGGGGAGCCACCCGCATTCCCATCATCATGCTCTCGGCGCGGGGAGAGGAGCTGGACCGGATCGTGGGCCTGGAGGTGGGCGCCGACGACTATCTGCCCAAGCCGTTCAATCCCCGCGAACTGCTGGCCCGGATTCGCGCGGTCCTGCGCCGCAACGGACCCGCGGGGGAATCCGCCGGGCCCTCCCGGCCGGGCGTGTTCCACTTTGGCGAATTCCGCTTCGATCCGGGCAGCCGGCAGCTCACCCGCTCGCAGGAGCGCATCGCGCTGACCAGCGGCGAGCTGGGACTGCTGGAGGCGTTCGTGCAGCATCCCAACCGGGTCCTGACCCGGGACATGCTGGTGGACCTCATCAAGGGCTTCGATCGCTCCCCCTTCGACCGCAGCATCGATGTGCGCGTCACCCGGTTGCGGCGCAAGCTCGAACGGGATCCCGCCAACCCGGCGTTCATCCGCACGGTCTGGGGCAAGGGTTACATGTTCACGCCCCAGGGGGAGCCCCTGGCCCGGTGAGCCTGCCCCTGCCGAGCACCCTGTTCGCGCGCACCGGCCTGAGCGTCGGCGCGGCCCTGCTGCTGTTCGCCCTGCTGAGCGCCGCCACCGGCTACCAATACCTGATCCGGCCGGTGGCCAAGCGGGCCGCGGACGATCTCGCCGCCCTGCTGGTGCTCTCTTCGCAGACCTGGGTCGAATTGCCGCCCGCCACCCGCCCCGACTACGAACGGGAGCTCGAGCGGCGCCACCACCTGCGCATCCGCCCCGCCGATTCCGCACTCGCCGGCGCCGACACCTCGCAGCCCTACCTGGGCCAGCTCCGGCAGGCGCTGGAGCACCGGCTGGGCTTCGGCGCGCCGATAGGCGCCGATCCCGCGGTCCCGGGCTGGTACTGGGTGGACATTCCCATGGGAAGCCGGACGCTGCAGGTCGGTTTTCCCGATGACAGGCTCGGCGAACGCCTGCCACTGACCCTGCTCATCGTCATCGCGGGGGGCGCCGTCATCCTGCTGCTGACCACGCTGACGATGGTCAGGCATCTGATCCGGCCCCTGGAGCGGCTGGAGTCCGCCACCCGCCAGGTGGGCCGCGGCCGGACAGTCCCGCCCCTGCCGGTCGGCGGGCCGCGCGAGCTGGCCAACCTCACCCACTCCTTCAACCGGATGCAGGGCGAGATCCGCGACCTTCTCGCCAGCCGCACGACCCTGCTGGCGGGGATCTCCCACGACCTGCGCACCCCGCTGGCGCGGATGGAGGTGGCGATCGAGCTGCTCCACGATCCCGACCCCGGCCTGGCGGCCGGCCTGCGCGGCGACATCGCGGAGATGGACCGGCTCATCGCCGCGGCGCTCGAACTGGCCCGCGGCAGCAGGCTGGAACCGCCACAGCGCATGGAGCTGAACGACCGGCTGGGCGCGTTGGTGGGGGAGTACCGGAATGAGCGGCTGCGGCTGCTGCCGGGCCCGCCCTGCCGCCTGGAGCTGCCCGCCCAGGCGTTTCGCCGGGTCGTGGGCAACCTGCTGGACAACGCCCTGCGCTACAGCGGCGGGCAGCCCGTGACCATCGCCTGCGGCTGCGGTGGCGGGCAGGCCCTGGTGCGCATCATCGACCGCGGTCCGGGCGTTCCGGCCGGGCAGCGCGAAGCCGTGTTCAGGCCCTTTCACCGGCTCGAGAACTCCCGCAGCCGCGACACCGGCGGCAGCGGACTGGGGCTCGCCATCGTCCGCCAGCTGTGCGAGCTCTACGGCTGGAAAATCGAGCTCATCGAGCCGGAGCACCAGGGACTGGAGGTCCGGCTCCGGATACCGCTCCCGGCCGAAGCGGCACCATGAGGACCACGGGGGAAAGGCGGCGCGGCCCGGACCCGGAACAGGCCGCGGCTGGACTCTGCCGCCGCGCCGGCGCCCTCAGGAACCGTGGCCGCCGTCGGCCAGACCGATCAGCCGCCGGGCCTGGGCGGGCGTGGCGATCGGCCGCTCCAGCTCGCCGCTGATGCGCACCACCCGCTCCACCAGCGCCACGTTCGAGGCCGGCTCGCGCTTGCCGGCATCCAGGAACAGGTTGTCCTCCAGCCCCACGCGCACATGCCCCCCCATCACGATGGCCGCGGTATTGATGGGGAGCTGGTAGCGTCCGATGCCGGCGGCCGCCCAGGTCCAGTCCGCCGGCACGTCGCGGACCAGGTGGGCGAGATCGGCCACCCGGCCGGCCATGGCGCCCAGCGAGCCGAGCAGGAAGTTCACGTAGCAGGGGGCGCGCAGCAGCCCCTTGCGCAACAGGTAGAAGGCGTAGTTGAGCATCCCCGGCTCGAACACCTCCAGCTCGGGGCGGATGCCCCGCTCGACCATGCAGCGGGCCAGCCCCTGGATGGTCTCCGGGTCGTTGCAGGAGGCGGTGCGGGGGAAGTTGAGGGATCCCAGCGTGAGCGAAGCCATGTCGGGCCGGGCCTCGCCCTCCAGCTCGAGGACCGCCGCGCGGCACTCCAGCGACGGCACCGAGCGGCCGCTGGTGGTCGCCACCAGGATCACGTCCGGGTGATGGCGCCGGATGGCGCTGAAGATGCGGGCATAGGGCTCCGGGCGCCAGGTATGGACGCCCCCCGCGTCGCGGGCGTGGACATGGAGCATGCTCGCCCCGGCTTCCGCCACCCGGCAGGCGTCCTCGACGATCTCCTCCACCGAGACCGGCACGTGGGGATTCACCGACTTGGTGGGGACGATGCCGGTCAGGCAGCAGTTGATGACGAGCGGCGGCATTCCCTCGCCGCCGTAGAGGGCGTTGGTGGACTCGAGCGTCCCGTGGTAGCCGATCACGCGCTCAGCCACCGTTCCGCAGCGGGCGCCAGTCCCGGAGGTTGGTGCGCAGGGTGGTCCAGTGGTCCACCCCGGGCAGTCCGAATTCGTGCTCCTTGGCCAGGGTGCCCACTTCCCGGTAGCCGAAGTGCTTCTTGTACCAGGCGATGGTCTCGGGCCGGTCGGCGTTGGTGGTGAGCCACTCGACGCCCTGCTCCAGCAGCGCCTCCATGCGCCGGACCTGCAGCGCATGGCCGATGCCGGTCCCCTTGCAGTCGGGATGCACCGCCATCAGGGTGGTCTTGCCCTCGCCGGGCGAGAGCACCTTGTAGCCGGACATGCCCAGCACGCGGCCATCGCCGTCCTCGGCGACGAAGCAGCAGCGCCAGTCCAGCTCCGGCATCTCCGCGGAGGGAATGTAGTGCATGTTGACGAGCTCGAGCACCGCGAGCATCGCCGGCATGTCCCCCGCCCGGGCCGGCCGGATGCGGATCTCCGCGGGCAGGGACCTCATGGGCAATCCGCCCCGTCCGGACCCGCGCCGCCATGGCCGGTGGCGGGCGCGTGACTGGGGCGCGAGGACCTGTTCGCCATGACACCTCTCCTGGTCGTTCAGGCCCCTGGGACCGTCCCGAGGCCGGCCCCATATTATGCGGAATCGGGACGGGCGTGACTACTTGAGGTTGGCCAGGTAGGCGGCCACCGCCGCCATGTCCGCATCGCTGAGGCGCACCGCCACGGCGCTCATCCACGGGTTGGCGCGCCGACCGGTCTTGTCGCGGAACTCCTGGAGCATCTTCACCACGTAGGTGGGATGCTGCCCGGCCAGCCGGGCATAGCCCGCCTCGCCCTTGGCGTCGTGTCCGTGGCACTGGGCGCACTGCTCGGTGAAGATCTGCTGGCCCGCGACCGCCTTCTCCGCATCCCCGCCCGCGGGGCGCATCTCCAGGGTCGAGTAGTAGATGGCCAGGTTCACCTTCTCCTCGTCGGTGAAGCTCTTGGCCAGTTCCGCCATGACGAAATCCTTGCGCCGTCCATCACCGAAGCGGTCGAACTGATCCAGGAGATAGGTCGGATTCTGCCCGGCGAGATTGGGAATGTACTCACGGGTGCTGTTGCCATCCTCCCCGTGGCAGTAACCGCAGAACACGGTGCGCTCCTGCGCCGCCGCGACGGCCTGCCGGAACCCGTTCTCATCGGTCGCGTAGCGTTCGATGCGGGCCTGCATCTCCTGCCGCAACGCCAGCTCCTCCTGGGCCACCGTCTGCAGATCCGGTGGCACCACCCCGCCCTGCTGTGCCAGCGCGGCACTCATGCACAGGGACAGGGCCGTACCCAGTAACAGCTTGTTCATCCAGTACCCCTCAGGTCCGCATTGACAAGAGTCGCGCACCCCGGCACCCGTCCCGGTGCGCGGGGCGTACAGCACCTCTTATATCAAATACCACGGCACCCGCAGTGCGCCGGTTTGCAATTCCGTGAACGGATCCCGTCACCCGGTCCGGTCCGCGGTCCCTTCGCGGCCGAGAAGGGCCAGCATCTCCTCCACGCGGGTGTACTTCTCCCGCGGCCTGCCCGCTTCCGCGCGGCCGGATTCCGCCGCGTTGATTGCCTGCCAGTCGGCGAAGGAGACCGGCTCCGCTCCCCGCTCCGCCAGCAGCCGCTCGAGCGCCCGCCGCCCCGGCCGGCCACCCGCGGGCTGCCCGGACAGGTCCTCCAGCACCAGCTCCGCCACGCCCAGGGCGTCGGTGCGGTTCGCCGGAATGACCCCCTGCGGGCCGCGCCGGCACCAGCCGGTGGCATAGACCCCGGGCTCCACCCGCCCCCCGGCGCTGACCACCCGCCCCTGCCGCTCGTCGAACGGCAGCCCGGGAATCGCCGCGCTCCGGTAGCCGATGGCCGTGATCACCGTGGACACGGGCAGATCGAAGGTCTCCCCGGTGGGTTCGGCCCGCCCGTCCTCCAGCCGGGTATGCTCCAGCCGCAGCCCCTCGACCCGTTCCGCGCCGAGCACGCTCACCGGCGCGGCCTGGAACAGCAGGTGAATCCGCAGCGGTTTCGCCTCCGGCCGGTTGGCCGCGAACCCGCGCAGCAGCTCCAGATTCTGCTCCTTGATCTTCCGCTCCCTCGGATCCAGCCCCTCGGCGACGGCCGGAATCCGGGCGGAATCCACCAGGGGCACCGCACGCCCGAGGGCGCCCAGCTCGGCCAGGGACTCGGGCGTGAAGGTGGCCTCCAGCGGGCCGCGCCGGCCGATGAGGTAGATGTCGGTCAGGCGGGCGGAGGAGAGCGCCGCCCGGGCGTGGGCGCAGAGATCGGAGCTCGCCAGCTCCGCCTCGCTCTTGGCCAGGATGCGCACCAGGTCCAGCGCCACGTTGCCGTTGCCGATGATGGCCACCGCGCCGCCGGGCAGCTCCGGGGCGAGATCGCGGAAATCGGGCAGCCCGTTGTACCAGCCCACGAAGGCGCCGGAGCCGTACACCCCGGGCAGCGCCTCGCCCGGAATCCCGAGCCGGCGATCCTGCAGCGCGCCGGTGGCGAACACCACCGCCTCGTAGGCCTGCCTGAGCTCCGCGCAGCTCACATCCCGCCCCACCTCCACATTGCCGTGGAAGCGGACGTTGTCCCGCTGCAGGGTCCGCTCGAACTGGCGCACGATGTTCTTGGTGCCCTGGTGATCGGGGGCGACGCCGCCGCGAACCAGGCCGAAGGGCGTCGGCAGGCGCTCGATGACGTCCACCTGGGCGCCGGCCAGCTTCTTGGCCAGGACCTCCGCCAGGTACAGGCCCGCGGGCCCCGCGCCGACCACCGCCACCGACCTGGGCATGGAATCCCCTCCTTCGCGCCCGTTCATGCCGGAGCGGATTCGAGTCCGCCGAAGCGCTGGTAGTAATAGGGCGACGCCTCGGGCAGCGGCCCGTCCGCGGTCTCCAGCGTCGCCATCAGGTGGGCTTCGGCCGGCCCCTCGACGAGGCGGTACAGGTTGCGGCACAGCAGCCTGGCGGCCGTTCCCGCCCAGTCCGCGGGAAGCAGCTGGGCCGGCAGCTGGGGATCGCGCAAAAGAACACGGCGAAAATCGTGGATGAGGAGCGTGCGTATCAGAAAGCACTCCTCCGGATCGAGTTGCCGGACGCCGTTGAGCTCCCGCCACACGGGACGGAAGCTATCCAGGAACTCGCGGTACTCGCCGGCCAGCTCGTCCAGGTTCCAGCAGTTGCCGATGAGCGCGCGCAGCGGCCGGCCCCGGCCGCCCGGCTCGCAGCTGGCGGCGAGTATCACCGCCTTGTCGATGATCCCGAGATCATCGAGGACCTTGCGCGCGGCGTCCATGTCCGCCGAGGGGTGGGCGAACACGCCGGAGGCGATCATGCCGAAACCCTGCCAGGCCAGCTCCCGTCCCACGGCGCGCCGCTCCTCCGGGCCGATGTCGTCGGTAATCAGCATGATCAGGTGCCAGCCACCGTCCCACTCGCTCTGCACGGGCGCATAGATGCGGCGGTGCACGCTCTCGATCCGGGCCCGGCCGGTGCCGGTGAGGCTGTAGTAGCTGCGCCGGCCGATCTGCTCGGCGCCCAGCCAGTTCTCCCGGGCCAGGCGGAAGACCGAGGTGCGCACCAGCCGCTGGCTCAGGCCGAGCGGCTCCAGCAGCCGGATCAGGCTGCCCAGCCACACGGTGCCGCCGTGCGGAGCGATGGCATCGCCATAGACGGTGATGATGAGCGAGCCGGCGCGGATGGGCCGCCTGCCGCGAAACGACTCCACCAGCGCCTCAGCCTGGGGATGGCTTCTTTTTCTGGTCATATCCCGATCCATTCCTCGTCATGCCGGGGCATTCCCGGCCACCCGGGCCGGTGCTCGAACCGCCCCCAGAGACTGCCACAAAAAACGGTTGACAGCAAAATATTGATACACTAGTGTTCTTTTAATGACATTTCTTGTGTCGCTTTTAGAACCCGATGGAGGCGCGCCGCGCCAGTGAATGCAAATACGCTGCGGAGGTAAGAGATGAAGACTTACGACAAGGGCGACATCCTGCCCGAGGACTACAAGCAGGCGCTGCTGAACCTGATGTCCTTCCAGGCCGACTCCGAATATGCCGGCGGCCAGCGGGTCGCCGAGAACCTCCGCTTCGCCCCCCGTCCCGAGGAGGCCTACCGGCTTTCCAAGAAGGTGATGGAGGAGATGGGCCACGGCTACTACGTCTGGAACCTGATGCGCGACCTGGGGGTGGACGTGGATGCCCGGCTCCAGGAGCTGTGCCGGCACCCGGACCATCCGGACCGCGACAAGGTCAACGTGATCAATGGGTTCCGCAAGGAAAACTGGTCCACCTGGTTCGAGTGCTGGGAGGACGTGGCGCTGTTCTCGACGGTGGTCACCCCGGCGGCGGTGGCCTTCCTGGGCCAGTACCGCGACTGCTCCTACCTGCCCTGGGCGCGGGTCAACGTCCGCATCCACAAGGAGGAGCATGGCCACCTCGCCTTCGGCGTCTGGGCCTCCAAGCGCTGCATCGAGTTCGGCGGCGAGGAGACCCGCGAGTTCATGCAGGCGCGCATCCCGAAGTTCATGCGCGTCGGGCTCGGTTTCTACGGCCGGCCGTCCAGCGGCGGCGGCAAGTCCGCGATGTTCGACAAGTATTACGAATACGGGCTCAAGACCAAGCGCCCTGAAGAACTTCAGTCCGAGTACCTGGAGCTGCTCGAGTCGCGCCTCACGGAGATCGGCTTCGCCATGCCCACCGACGTGCAGCCCGATTACGAGATGCGCGTGGGCTACACGCTGGACGAGGAGTCCGTGAACGATGTGAGGCCCCAGTAGGAGGAGCGCGCCATGATCGTCCCCTCGCCCGATCAACTGGTGGAAGCGGGAGCCGGCGTACTCGCCCGGTTCGGCTACCGGCCGAACCTGGGCGGGGAGGAGGACTGGGCGGAGATGTGGCTGCTCCTGCGGGGCGACTTCGCCACCCACGGCCGCCCCGCCGTTCCCGCCTACCCGGAACTGCGCCCCAGCCAGCAGGAGGCCGCCCGCGTCTACATGCGCCGACGGCTGATCGCCGACCGCCTGTGGGAGGAGTGCCGCAAGGCCCAGGCCGGCCTCTACGGCCGCATCGACACCGAGGCGGTGGCGCGCTATTCCATCGCCCGCGAAGCCTACGAGGAGAGCGTCGAGGACTTCGGCCGCGCCCGCGAGCAGGTCGAGGCGATGTTGTGACATTGGGCGGAGACTCTGTTCTCCGCCCATATTTTTGTTATTGTTTTCCGGTGCGGATGTTGCAGCCGGCAAGGGTGGCCGAGATCACCCGGTATCACAAGCACCCATAAACCATATCAACAACTACAGGCACATCATCGGAGAGTGAGAGTCATGTTCAATAAAAAAATGCGCAAGGGGCTGGCCGCCGCCGCCCTCGCCGTCGGCAGCCTCGGGCTGGCCGCCGGCACCGCCCAGGCCGCCGACACCATCAAGATCGGTTCCTTCCTCTCGGTCACCGGGCCGGCCTCCTTCCTCGGCGACCCCGAGCTGAAGACCCTGCAGATCTACATCGATCGCATCAATGCCGAGGGCGGCGTCCTGGGCAAGCAGCTGGAGCTGGTGCACTACGATGACGGCGGCGACGCCCAGAAGGCCCGCACCTTCGTCAAGCGCCTCATCGAGTCCGACGGCGTGGACATCATCGTCGGCGGCAGCACCACCGGCGCCACCATGGCCGCCGTACCGCTGGTCGAGCAGGCGGAGATCCCCTTCATCTCCCTGGCCGGCGCGGTGGTGATCATCGACCCGGTGAAGAAGTGGGTGTTCAAGACCCCCCATACCGACAAGATGGCCGCCGAGAAGATCTTCGAGGACATGCGCAAGCGCGGACTGTCCAAGGTGGCCCTCATCTCCGGCACCGGCGGCTTCGGCAAGTCCGGCCACGAGCAGTCCCTGGCGGTGGCGCCCAAGTACGGCATCGAGATCGTGGCCGACGAGACCTACGGCCCGAAAGACACCGACATGACCACCCAGCTCACCAAGATCAAGAACACCGAGGGCGTGGAGGCGGTGCTGAACTTCGACTTCGGCCAGGGTCCGGCCATCGTCACCAAGAACTC
>JAQVKR010000069.1 GCA_028694565.1 Gammaproteobacteria bacterium
GCGGGGGCGCCGCACACCAGGACCTCCGCCAGGGGGTCGAGGCTGCCGGCGACGCCGCGGAAGTCGGAGCCGCCCCCCGCCACGACGCTCAGGCCGAGCCCCAGGGTGGTATCCGGCCCCAGCGGCTGGCTGACGGCCACGTTGGGCACCAGGTAGGGGCCGGCCCCGGAGTCGCCCGACCAGGCGCTGCCGCTGGTGCTGCCGTCATGGCGGGCCTCCACCCGGGGAGCGTAGAAGGTGGCGCCGAACATGAACCGGGTGCCGTCCAGCTGGCCCAGGGTGGCGGGGTTGCCGAACACGGCCGAGCCCACGTCCTGGGGGCGGGCGATGCCCACGCCGCCCATGCCGCCGGCGGCGGGCATCATGGTGAGGTTGAGGTCGGTGCCGTAGTTGGCGGCGCCGGACAGCGACGGGAGGGTGAGCCCGGCCGCCGCGAGCGCGGCGGCCAGGGGGGTTGCGCGAAGTGTCCGCATCGGCGTGTCTCCTGGCTCAGGCGGCGCTGGTCTGCAGGCTGTGGAGCTGCCGGCCGTTGACGCTGGCCGTCCCGCTGACCGGGATGGCGCGGCTGAGGATGTCCAGCACCGGGCAGTGGCTCTCCACCGTCTCGATGAGCCGGCCCAGGGCCTCCGCGTCGGCCGGGCTGTCGATGCGGGTGTCGAAGGTGATGCGCCGGTAGCCGGGGGGCACCCCGGCGTCGAGCCCGAACAGGCCCTTCAGGTCGAGGTAGCCGCGCGCGCTCACCTCCACCGAGGTCAGCTCGATGCCCATCACCGCGGCGTAGGCCGAGTACATGATCTCCTGGCAGGTGCCGAGGGCGGCGAGAACCAGCTCCACCGGGTTGGGGGCCGAGTCCTGGCCGCCCAGCTCCGGCGGCTCGTCGATGGTGAACGGCGCGAAGTCGCGCACCTGGACGCGGCAGCGGACATCCTCCTCGAGCGCGCTGCTGGCGCGGAACACCACGTTCGACTGGCTGGGATTGTTCTGGATGTTCTCGATGGTCTTGAGCAGCGCGGCCCGGACGGTTTCCTGGGACATGGCGGATTCCTCCTCGATGGTGCTCGTGGGTGCCCGCCCCGGTGCAGTGCCGCGGCGGTGCGGGCGCGGCGGCGCCCGCAGTTCAATGCTGGGAGGAAAGGCGGCGGGGGAAAATTCGCGCGACTACGGTGGGGGCTCCGTAGAACTACGGAGTTCGGGGGCCTGTGCGGCGGGCGCGGGGGCGGTGAGCAGGAGGGTGGCCAGCTCCGCCACCGAGCGCACCTCCAGCTTGCGCAGGATGCTGGCCCGGTGGGCCTCCACGGTGCGCGGGCTGAGCGCGAAGGCGCGCGCCACCTGCTTGTTGGACCCGCCCCGGGCGAGGTGATGGGCCACCTCGGCCTCCCGGGGGGTGAGCCGGGCCACCCGCAGGGCCGCCTCGGCGCCGGCCCTCCGCCGGCGCCAGCGCTCGGCGTCCCGCTCCAGGGCCTCGCGGATGCGCTGCAGCAGGATGTGGTTGCGGAACGGCTTTTCGAGGAAATCCAGCGCGCCCCGGCGCATCATCTCCACCGCCATGGCGATGTCGCCGTGGCCCGAGACCGCGATGACGGGCAGGCCGGGATCCCGTTCGGCCAGGGCCTGCTGCAGCTCCAGGCCGTCCATGCCCGGCAGGCAGACGTCGGTGACCAGGCAGGCGGGGCCCGCGGACGCATAGGCGTGGAGGAAGTCGGGGGCGGAGCCGAACGCCCGTACCGGCAGGTGAATCGACCGCGCCAGCAGCGCGATGGCCTCGCGGATGGCGGGATCGTCGTCCACCACGTAGACGGTGCCCCCGGGTGCGGCGCTCATGCGCCGGCCACCGGCAGGGTGAAGCGGAAGCGGGTCTCGCCCCCGGCGACGGTGCAGGCGATGCGCCCGCCGTGGTCCTCCACGATGGTGCGGCTGATGGAGAGCCCCAGCCCGAGGCCGCCGCTGCGGGTGGTGAAAAAGGGGGTGAACAGCCGGGCGCGGTGCTCCGGGCCGATGCCGCAGCCGTTGTCGCTCACCTGGAAGGCGACGGTCGACTGATCCTCGAGCACCGCCTCCAGGGTGATGCGGCGCCCGCCGGCGGGAGCGCGGGCCAGGGCCTGGATGGCGTTGGTGATCAGGTTGACGAGCACCTGCTCGATCTGGACCCGGTCGGCGCGGACCGGGGGCAGGCCGGGGGTGATCGAGCTGTGCAGGGCCACGCCGTGGTGGCGCAGCTCGGCGGCGGTGAAGTGCAGCACGTTGTCGGCGATGATCCCCGGGTGGATGGCCGCCGGGCGCGGGGTGTGCTTGCGCACGAAGTCGCGCAGCCGGCCGACGATGGCCGCGGCGCGGCCCGACTGCGCCACCACCCGCTCCAGCAGGTGCCGCAGCTCGTCGTCGGCGCCGGCGAGCGCGGCGGCCGACTCGGCGTAGCTGGAAACGGCGCAGAGGGGTTGGCTGAGCTCGTGGGCCAGCCCCGAGGCCAGCTCGCTCAGGGTGCTGAGGCGGCAGACGCGGGCCAGCTCGGCCTGCTGTTGGCGCAGCTTCGCCTCGGTGCGCTTGCGCTCGTCGATGTCGCGGGTGATGGCGAGCAGGGCGCTGATCTTCCCCTCGCCGTCGCGCAGCGGGGTGCCGTGGGTCTCGAGCCAGCGGCGCCGGCCGCCGAGGCCGATCACCTCGAAGGCCAGGGTGGCGCGCTCGCCGGCGAACACCCGCCGGGTGAGGGCCCGGTAGGCCTCGTGGTATTCGGGGACCAGGAAGTCGTAGACGGTGCGCCCCACCACCTGCTCGGCTGACGCGGCGTCGAGCAGGGCCCGGCCGGCCGGGTTGATGGTCAGGATCACGCCCTGGCGGTCATGCAGCTTCACGCACTCCGGCTCCGACTCGATGATGGTGCGCAGGTGGTTGCGCTGCTCCTCGAGCCGGCGCGTCATCCACTTGCGCTCGGTGATGTCGCGGGTAAAGGCCAGCAGCCCCGTCACGGGGCCGCCGGGCGCGGCGCGCAGCGGCGCGGCGTGGGTCTCCAGCCAGCGCCGCCGGCCGCGGAAGGTGAGCAGCTCGAACTCCATGGTGCCGGGCTCGCCCCGGAACACCGCCTCGGTGAGGGCCCGGTAGGCGGCGTGGTGCCCGGGGGCGATGACGCCGTAGACCGAGCGCCCGACGATGCGCCCCGGGCGCCCGGCCTCCAGCAGCGCCAGGCCGGCGGGGTTCATCCGCTCGACGATGCCCTCCCGCGACTGCAGCTTGACGCACTCGGGGGCGGCCTCGAACAGGGTCCGGAACAGGTCGTCGCCGCGGGCGCCGCCCCGCCGCGCCCGCCGCCGCAGGCCCAGCCAGGCCACGCCGGCGCCCGTGGCGAGCCCGGCGGCGAGTGTGGCGAGGAGGGCGGCGTGCGTCATCGGCGCTCAGTCCGGTGCGAAGATCTCTCCCCTGCCGTCCGTGGCCAGGTCCCCCACCCAGCGCTGCAGCGGGTCCCCGCCCAGCCGTTCCGTCCAGGCCGGCTGGCGGCGGGCCAGCACCGGGACGAGCAGTTCCAGAAAGCCCGGTCGCCAGGCGCCGGTGGCGTTGAAGGTGGGCGGCAGCCCTTCCGCCGCCGTGCCCAGCAGCAGCGTCCCCCGGCGCATGCCCACGCCGGTCTGCGCGCCGGCCCGCCCCAGCACCGCCACGGTGCCGGCGATGATCCGCGCCGCGCAGCAGTCCCCGGCGTCGCCGTCCACCAGCAGCAGGCCCCGGCGCATCCGCTCCCCGGCGCGGGCGCCGGCACTGCCGCGCACGTGCAGCACCCCGCCGGCCATGCCGCGCCGCCCGCCGGCGCGGGGGGCGCCGAGGCGCTCGCCGGCGTCGCCGTGGACATGGATCTCCCCGCCGCTCATGGCGCTGCCGGTGAACGGACCGCTGTCGCCGTGGATCTCCAGCACCCCGCCGCGCAGCCCCTCGCCGGCGTACCAGCCCACCTCCCCCTCCACCAGCACCCGCCCGCCGGCGAGACCCGCCGCCACGCCGTCCAGGCGGGCGTCGCCGCCGAGGATGCGCAGCTCGGCGGGGTCGCCGGGATGGACGCGGAACAGCTCGCCGAGGGCCACCGGCGACCGGCCGCAGGGCAGCGCCAGCCGCTCGATGGCCGCCGCGCCGAGCCCGGCGAGCCGGTCCGGGCGGATGGCGGAGAGATCCACCCGGCCGGGAGGGGGCTGTCTCAGCGCCAGGGTCAGGGCGCTCATGCCAGCACCTCCCGCAGCGGGTAGTGGAACTGCCCGAGCCGGCCCCCGTAGTTGCCCGCCGAGATGCGCCGCACGCCGCTCTCCGGGCCGCCGGCGCAGGCCGCGCCGATGCCCGCGCGCAGGGCGCCGCGCACGTCGGCGTCGGTCAGGCCGTTGACCACGATTTCCAGCACCGCCCGGATCTCGGGGGCCAGGCGGGAGTCCACCAGGCCCCGCAGGGTCGGGCAGTAGGCCTCGTTGGTGGAGGCGGGCAGGGCCTTGTACTTCGAGCCCACCTTGGAGCCCGAGCGCACCACGCCGCCCGGAAAGGGGAGCACCACGTTGGGCCGCCGGCGCATGGCCGCCACGGCCGCCTCGCAGGCCGCGAGCGCCGCCTCCAGGCGGGTGGCCAGCACCAGGAAGTTGCCGCCGCCCACCGCCTTGACCCGGGCGCTGCGCTCCTCGCACAGGAACTCCCCGTCCATCACCGGGATGCGCCAGTAGCGCCGCCCGTCGATGAGCTTGCTGGCCTGGTGGCCGTCGCCGAAGAAGCGCAGCCGCTGGCCGAGGGGGAGCGGCTTGCCTCCGTCGGGGCCGGTGCCGATGCCGGCGAACAGCGCGGTGGTGGGGCAGGTGAGCACGCACTGGCCGGCGCGGCGCTCGAGCTGCCTGGCCAGGTCGTCGCCCGACATGGCGAACAGCAGCACGCTCACGCCCGGGCGGCCGTCGGGGGTCTGCCGGGGCGCCAGCTCGGCCTCGATGCCGGCCTCCACCCCGCAGCCGATCACCGAGGTGGCGAAGCCGGTCATGGTCTCGGCGGCCGTGCGCGCCCAGCGCGGGCTGACGGCGGTGATGATCACCCGCGTGGCCTGCATGCCGAAGGCCTCGGCGAAGGTGTCCTCGATCTCGACTCCGTTCAGGTGCACGGCGCTCCTCTTCGGTTCCGGCGCGGCCGGCGGAATGCCGGCGCGGTACCGGCTTTCAATAGCAGGGTCCGTGCCAGTGCCTGCGGGGGCCTGATAGCGGCGGTCGGGGGCGGCCGGGGTGTCAGGTGTGCGCAGGTCCCGTGACAGTGTGCGCCAGCCGGGTGGCAGCGCCGCCTCCCGCCCGGCGCCGGCGGGGCGGTGAATTCCGGCCTTGCGGCGGTTGGCATGGTCGTTGCGGTGGAGGGCCGCATGGACAGCGGAGCGCACACAGAGACGGCCGGCGGCGTGCGGGTGGAGGCGCCCACCCGGCTGCATCTCGGTTTCGTGGACCTCAACGGCGGGCTGGGGCGCCGCTTCGGCAGCCTCGGGCTGGCCATCGACGGCTACGCCACCCGGGTCCGGGTCGCGCGGGCCGCGCGCGATGGCGCCGAGGGAGCGGAGGCGGGGCGGGCGCTGGCATTCGCCCGGCGGGTGCTGGAGGCCGCGGGCCATGCCGCGCCGGTGCGGGTGCGGGTCGAGTCCGCGGTGCCGGTCCACCAGGGGCTCGGTTCGGGCACCCAGCTCGGGCTCGCGGTGGGCTGTGCGGTGGACCGGCTGTTCGGTCTCGGTCTGGGCCCTCGCGGCGTGGCCCGCCTGGTCGAGCGCGGCGCCCGCTCCGGCATCGGCATCGGCGTTTTCGACCAGGGCGGCTTCCTGGTGGACGGGGGGCGCGGGGACGCCGACGGGCTGCCGCCGGTGATCGCCCGCCATCCGTTTCCGGACCGCTGGCGGGTGGTGCTCCTGCTGGACGCCCGTGGCGGCGGGCTGCACGGCCCGGCCGAAGCCGCGGCGTTCCGCGAGCTGCCGGTGTTCCCGGCCGAGCGCGCCGCGCATCTCGGCCGCCTGGTGCTGATGAGCATTCTGCCGGCCCTCGCCGAGGCCGATTTCGAGCCCTTCGCCCGTGGCGTGGGCGAGCTGCAGCGCGCAGTGGGCGATCACTTCGCCCCGGCCCAGGGCGGCCGCTTCACCAGCCCGGCGGTGGCCGCGGCGCTGGCCTGGTGCGAGGCCCGGGGGCTGCACGGCGTCGGGCAGAGCTCGTGGGGGCCCACCGGTTTCGTGCTGGTGCCCGACGCCGACGCCGGTTCGCGCGTGGTGGCGGGGCTGCGCCGCCGCTTCGGCGAGCTCGGCCCGCTGCGCTGCCGGCTGGTGGCGGCCCGCAACCACGGCGGGCGCATCGATGAAGGCACGCAGCCGGAACGGCTGCGCCGCGTGACCTGAAAGGAGTTCCCGTCCCGATGGAGAAGCCGTACCTGCTGCACCTGCTGACCCCGGCGAGGAATCCGAGCCCGTTCGACGTGAACATGGCCCTCGACGCCGGCTGGGACCACTGCCTCCCCTGCACCGGGGTCGCCCTGGAGGAGGTTCCCGGGCTGGTGCAGGACGCCATCTTCTCCCGCGGCCCGAAGGGCGTGGCGCGCACGGCCCTGTTCCTGGGCGGGCGCGACGTGCACCTGGCCATGGATATGCTGGAGCGGGCGCGCGCCGCCATGGTGCCGCCGTTCACCGTGGCCGTGCTGGCCGATCCCAGCGGCGCCTTCACCACCGCCGCGGCCATGGTGGCCTGCGCGGAGCGGGCCCTGGTCCAGCGCGAGCTGTTCGGGCTGGCGGGGCGGGAGGTGCTGGTGTTCGGCGGCACGGGGCCGGTGGGCACCACGGCCGGGATCCTGGCGGCCATGGCGGGGGCGCAGGTGCGGCTGGTGAGCCACGAGGGCGCCGCCGCGGCGAATGCCGCCGCGGCGCGCTGCAACCGCTACGGCGTGCGGCTGGAGGGCGGTGACGGCAGCGGCGCGGCGGCCGTCGCGGCGCTGCTGGAGGAGGCCGAGGTGGTGTTCAGCGCCGCCCGCGCCGGCGTGCAGGTGATCGACGCCGGGCAGCTCGCCGGCGCCGACCGGCTGGAGGTGGCCTGCGATGTGAACGCGGTGCCCCCGGCGGGCATCGCCGGCGTGGAGGCGGGCGCCGACGGCGGGCCCGTGGCCGGCACCCCGCGGGCGGCGGCCGGCCTCGGCGCCCTGGCGATCGGCAACGTCAAGTACCGCACGCAGCGGGCGCTGCTGGAGCGGCTGCGCGCCGGCGCGGCGGTGGACCTCCATTTCGAGCAGGCGCTGGAGGTGGCCCGTGGGCTCTGCGACTGATCCCGCGCCGCTGCTGCTGGCGGCCACCAGCGCCCGGGCCCTGGCCCAGTCGGCGGTCCGCGGCGGGTACGCGCCCCACGTGCTGGACCGTTTCGGCGACCAGGATACCCGCGCCATCGCCCGCGGCTTCGCCCGCTGGCCGGAAGGGGCGGGCGCCGGCGAGCTGGCGCGCATCGGCCGGGCGCTGGAGCCCGGGGCGGCGCTGATCTACGGGGCCGGCTTCGAGGGGAGCGCCGAGGCGCTGCGGGCCGTCGCCGGCGGCCGGCGGCTCCACGGCAACGGCCCGGAGGTGCTCGAACGGCTGAGCGAGCCGCGGGCGCTGTTCGAGCTGTTCGCGCGGCTGCGGATCCCCCATCCCGAGGTCAGCTTCCGGGCGCCCGGGCACCCCTCCGGGTGGCTGTGCAAGGATGCGGGCGGCAGCGGCGGGATGGGCGTGGGGCCGGCGCGGGTCCAGTCCCGGGCGCCCGCGGGCCGCTACTGGCAGCGGCGCCTGAGCGGCCCGGTCCACTCGCTCCTGTTCCTGGCCGATGGCGAGCGGCTGCAGGTGGTGGGCTGGAACCGGCTCTACACCTGCCGCGCCGATCCCGCCCATCCCTACGCCTACGGGGGCGCCTGCGGGCGCGCCGCGCCGCCGGCGCACCTGCGCGGCGCGGCCCTGCGCCACGCCCGGCACCTGATCCGGGCGCTGGGCCTGGTGGGGCTGAACGGGATCGATTTCATCGTCGCCGACGCCCGGGTGCGGCTGCTGGAGCTCAACCCGCGCCCGGGCGCCAGTTTCGCCCTCTATGACGCCGACTGGCCGGGCGGTCTGCTGCGGGCGCACGTCAGCGCCTGCGGCGGCCGGCTGCCGGGGGCGGGGCGGACGCCGGCGGGCCCGGCGCGGGTGCAACGGGTGGTCTACGCCGCCGCCGAGACGCTGATCCCCCGGGATTTCCGCTGGCCGGACTGGTGCGCGGACCTGCCGCGGCCGGGAAGCGCCGTCGCCGCCGGCGAGCCGGTGTGCAGCGTGCTGGCCCAGGCCCCCGCCGCGGGCGCCGCGCGGCAGCAGGGCGCCCGGCGGGTGGCGCAGCTGCGGCGCCTGCTGGCGCACGCCGGATGCAGGAGGGCGGCATGAGCGTTCAGCCCGCTTGGTCGCAGCCGGCGCCCAGCGTCAACGCCCTGAGCGCGCCGCTGGTGGAGTCCCTGGTGGCCGAGGCCGGGGCCCTGCGCCTGGACGTGCGCCGCCTGGCGGGCGGCGCCACCCTGGTGGACGCGGGCATCCGCGCGCCGGGCGGGCTCGAGGCGGGCCGCCGCATCGCCGAGATCTGCCTCGGCGGACTCGGCCGGGTGAGCCTGCTGGCCGACGGCGCCGGCGACTGGCCCATGAGCGTGCACGTGCACACCGCCCAGCCGGTGCTCGCCTGCCTGGCGAGCCAGTATGCCGGCTGGAGCCTGGCCCACGGCGAGGGCCGCGGCGCCTTCCACGCCCTCGGCTCCGGCCCCGGGCGGGCGCTGGCCCGCAAGGAGCCCCTGTTCGCCGAGCTCGGCTACGCGGATGCCGCGGAGCGGACCTGCCTGGTGCTGGAGACCGACCGCGAGCCGCCGCCGGAGCTGGTGGCGCGCATCGCCCGCGACTGCGGCGTCGCCCCCGGCGGGCTCACCCTGATCCTCGCCCCCACCCGCAGCCTGGCCGGCACCGTGCAGGTGGTGGCGCGGGTGCTGGAAGTGGCCTTGCACAAGGCCCATGAACTCGGTTTTCCGCTCCCCGCGGTTATTGACGGGGCGGGGGCGGCCCCGCTTCCGCCGCCCGCCCCGGATTTTTTGACCGCCATGGGCCGCACCAACGACGCCATCCTGTTCGGCGGCCGGGTGCAGCTCTACGTGGCCGGCGACGAGGAGGCCGCGGGCGAGCTGGCCGAACGCCTGCCGAGCAGCGCCTCGCGGGACTACGGCCGCCCCTTCGCCGAGGTGTTCCGCGACTGAGACCACGATTTCTTCCGCATCGACCCGCTGCTGTTCAGCCCCGCGCAGGTGCTGGTGAGCGTGCTCGGGAGCGGCCGCACCCACCGCGCCGGCGCCCTGGCGCCGGCGCTG
>JAQVKR010000070.1 GCA_028694565.1 Gammaproteobacteria bacterium
GCTCGCTCTGGCATAGGGGCGGGGGTGCCGCAGGGAGTGTTGCCGGCGCAGTCCCTGGCCGGGCCCCGTCAGGTTGCATTGACAGCAGGTGTTGGCCAGTATAATGACGTTAACGTAAACGTCAATAAAGCGCCGGGTCCGGCGCTTCGGCCGCCGGTCAGTGGCAGAGGAGGAGTGCGTGGAGCGGGAGGCGATGGAGTTCGACGTGGTGATCGTGGGCGCCGGTCCCGCCGGCCTGGCCGCCGCGATCCGGCTGCGCCAGCTGGCCGTGGAGCGGGAGAGCCCGCTCTCGGTCTGCATCCTCGAAAAGGGCTCCGAGGTCGGCGCCCATATCCTCTCCGGCGCGGTGGTGGAGCCGCGCGCGCTCGACGAGCTGCTGCCCGACTGGCGCGAGCGCGGCGCGCCGCTGAATACGCCGGCCGGGCACGACAGCTTCCTCTACCTGACCCGGGAGCGGGCCGTGCGCCTGCCCACCCCGCCGCAGATGCACAACCGCGGCAACTATATCATCAGTCTCGGCAACCTGTGCCGCTGGCTGGCGGAGCAGGCCGAGGCGCTGGGGGTGGAGATCTTTCCCGGCTTCGCCGCCGCCGAGGTGCTCTACGCCGGGGATGGCAGCGTGCGCGGGGTGGCCACCGGCGACATGGGTCGCGCCCGTGACGGCGAGCCCGGCCCCAACTTCCAGCCGGGGGTGGAGCTGCATGCCCGGCAGACCCTGTTCGCGGAGGGTTGCCGCGGCTCGCTGACCCGCGAGCTGGAGGCGCGGTTCGGCCTGCGCGAGGATGCCGGGCCCCAGACCTACGGCATCGGCATCAAGGAGTTGTGGGAAGTGGCTCCGGAGCGCCACCGGCCCGGCACCGTGATCCACACCGTCGGCTGGCCCCTCGACATCCGCACCTACGGCGGGTCCTTCCTCTATCACCTGGAGGAGAACCTGGTGGCGGTGGGGTTCGTGGTGGGGCTCGACTACGAGAACCCCCACCTCAGCCCCTTCGAGGAGTTCCAGCGGTTCAAGACCCACCCGGCCATCCGCGACACCTTCGCCGGCGGGCGCCGCATCGGCTACGGCGCCCGCGCGCTGTCGGAAGGCGGCCTGCAGTCGATCCCGAAGCTCACCTTCCCGGGCGGGGCGCTGGCGGGGGACGGCGCCGGCTTTCTCAACGTGGCCAAGATCAAGGGCACCCACACGGCGATGAAATCGGGCATGGTGGCCGCCGAGGCGCTGTTCGACGCGTTGCGCGGCGACGCCGGCGGGACCGGGATCGGCGACTATCCCGAGCGTCTGCGCGGAAGCTGGATCTGGGAGGAGCTGGAACGGGTGCGCAACATCCGCCCGGCCTTCCGCTGGGGGTTGTGGGGCGGGATCGCCTACAGTGCCCTGGAAACCTGGCTGTTCCGCGGCCGCGCGCCCTGGACCCTGCGCCACCACGGCGCGGATCATGCCCGGCTGAGGCGCGCCGCCGGGATGCCCGCGATCGAATACCCGAAACCCGACGGGGTGCTCACCTTCGATCGCCTCTCCTCGGTCTACCTGGCCAACACCGCCCACGAGGAGTCCCAGCCGGACCACCTCCGGCTGCGGGACCCGGATGCGGCCATCCGCGTCAACCTGGCCGAGTACGGCGCGCCGGAGCAGCGCTACTGCCCGGCCGGCGTCTACGAGATCGTGGAGGATGAGAGCGGCCCCCGGCTGCAGATCAACGCCGCCAACTGCGTCCACTGCAAGACCTGCGACATCAAGGACCCGACCCAGAACATCGTCTGGACCGTCCCCGAGGGCGGCAGCGGCCCCAACTACCCGAACATGTGAGGGCGGGGGAGGGATTTCCCCGGCCGGCATGACGGTTCCGCCACCGGTTGCCTGCGGAAGGTGATTGTGCGGCAGCGATTGCAGGCCGGTTGAAGAGTCAACGCCAATCAATGGCAATCCGCGGTTGATTGAAGACCGTCTGCTTGAAGTGAAGGGAACCATGAGCCAGCGCACGTTGACATCACTGGAAGGGAACCGGCAGCGGCTCGACGGCGGGGCGATGTTCGGCAACGCGGCGCGGGGGCAGTGGAGCCGCTGGTACGCCCCGGACGGGGAGAACCGGGTGGCGCTGGCCTGCCGCGCGCTGCTGGTGCGGGAGGGGGGGCGCAACATCCTGCTGGAGACCGGCATCGGGGCCTTCTTCGAGCCGCGGCTGCGGGAGCGCTACGGCGTGTCGGAGGCCCGGCACGTGCTGCTCGATTCGCTGGCCGGGGCCGGCCTTTCCCACGACGGGATCGACGCGGTGGTGCTCTCCCACCTGCACTTCGACCATGCCGGCGGCCTGCTGGCGCCGTGGGCGGAGGGGGAGCCGCGCCGGCTGCTCTTTCCCAACGCCGCCTACGTGGTGGGCGCGCGGGCCTGGGAGCGGGCGCAGGCGCCCCATCCCCGCGATCGGGCCTCCTTCATCCCCGAACTCGCCGGGCTGCTCGCCGCGAGCGGGCGCCTGGAGGTGGTGAGCGGCGAGGGCACCGAAACCCTGGGGCCGGGATTCCGTTTCCGCACCAGCGACGGCCATACGCCCGGCATGCTGCTCACCGAAATCGCCATGCCCGCCGGCCCGGTGGTGTTCGCCGCCGACCTGGTTCCCGGCACCCCCTGGGTCCACCTGCCCGTGACCATGGGCTACGACCGCTTCCCCGAGCGGGTCATCGACGAGAAGCAGGCCCTGCTTGGGGACCTCCTGGAGCGCGGCGGCCGGATCTTCTACACCCACGACCCGGCGGTCGCCCTCTCCGGCCTCGACCGCGACGAGCGCGGCCGCTACGCTCCCGCCGATCCCCTTCCACGCCTCCACGGTCTCGCCCGCTGAGGGACCGGCCGGCCGCGGATTGCGGTCGACTCGCGTTGATGCCGCGCCGGGCTCGAGGCCCTTTCATGCCGCTGTCGTGAATGGCGGGCGAGGGAACCCGCTTGCGCGGGGCGATCGGAGGTGCGCAGCGAGTCATCAGGCCCCGGGCTGATTCACGTCAGCCAACGCAACTCCGCGGTTAACGGCGAGGCCTCAAACCGCGTCGGTGGCGGCCGGCACGTCCGCCTCCAGGCTCCAGATGGCGCGGACGGCTTCCACCAGGGCGCGGAGCATGGGGTCGCCGGCGCGGCGGGCGGGGTAGCCGAAGCACAGCGGGAGCGTGTAAACGCGCCCTTCCAGCAGCAGGAGGCTGCCATCGGCCAACCCCTCCTCGGCCTCGTCCTCGCGGATGAGGGTGAGCCCGGCGCCGGAGCGGACCAGGGTGTTCATGGCCGATTCGCCCGACGCCACCACCACCTTGCAGGGCTGCGGTCCCCCGGCGGGGAACAGCGAGCGCATCAGGTCGATGTAGGGGCACTGCTCGGTGGGGAAGATCCAGGGCAGCGTCGCGAGCGTGTCCCAGCCGGCGTTTTCAACGCGATCGCGCCAGGCGGCGGGGGCCGCGATGCGCAGGCGGGCATCCCGCAGCTTGAGCGCGGTCAGCTCCCCGTCCGCGGGCATCCCGAAAAAGAACCCGCCCTCCAGCCGGCCGCCGCGAATGTCCTCCACGATGCAGCCGGAGATGTTCTGGATCAGCTCCAGGACCAGGTCGGGATGTGCGCCGGCCAGGCGGTGGTGCAGTTCGGAGACCCTCAGGTAGTGGGAGTCGGTGTTGAGCCCGACGCGGGCGGTGCCGAGCACCTTGCCCTGGATGGCGCGCGCCGTCCGGGTCACCTGGCCGAGCGCCTCCAGGGCCTCACGCGCCTGCCCGAGCAGCCGCTCGCCACCCCGGGTCAGCACCATGCCCCTGGGGGTGCGCTCGAAGAGCGTGACGCCGAGCTCCTCCTCGAGGGCCTTGATGTGGGCGCTGATGGCGGGCTGGCTGGTGAACAGGCGCTCCGAGGCGCGGGTGAGGTTGCCTTCCTCGGCCACCGCGACGAAGGTCCGCAGATGATGGAAATCCATGGCTGCCTGCCCGGTCGGAAAAGAGGAGACAGTCCGGAATATGGCACAGGTATCGCGGAAGCGGCAATCACGATTCCTGAAGGGAGGCTTCCCGAAAAACGATTGGATCGGATCGGGCGCGCCGACCTAGCGTAGGCCTCGAACGCAACACGGACACAGCGAGGTAGAGGCCATGAACGTTCGAGTCCTTGAGGTGCGGTTCCGCCGGTCGTGGTGGTCGGGCGCGGCGGAATCCACCGCGCGGCTCCTGCGCCGCGTGATCGGCGTGCTGCTGGAATGGAGCGAGCGCGCCCGCCAGCGCCGCCAGCTGGCGCGCCTCGATGACCGCCTCCTGGGCGACATCGGCCTCAGCCGCGTCGACGCCGAGCAGGAAGCACGCAAGCCGTTCTGGCGGGGGTGATTATTCAGCCGGGGCGTGCGCCCGGTTTTCCCGTTGTCCGCGGATTGCTCGGATTGCACAGATCGGCACTGGCGCCGGCAGCGGTTCTCAACCGGCAATCTTGGTGCGTGGATATTCGAGGCTTGGAGAACCATTTCATATCGGCTCATGCAATTGATTGCCGATGCGCCATACCGCGGCCTCACCACAAAGTCTGCGCAACCCGTGTGATCTGCGGATAAAACACAACGACTCGCGGCGAGGCGGGAGCCGCTCAGGAAGGCGGCAGGGCGTAGGTGCCGGTGACGTGGGCCACGGGGTCGGGGCGGCCCACGGAGTAGAGGCTCACCTCCATCACCGCCAGGCGGCGGCCGAGCTTGAGCACCTGGCCCTCGGCGAGCAGGTCCACGGCCGCGGGCTTCTGCAGGAAGTTGATGGTCAGGCTCGTGGTGACGGCGCCCGCGGCATCGGGCAGACGGCTCAGCACCAGTCCGTACATGGCGGTATCCGCGAGTCCCATCATCGCCGGTCCGGAGATGGTGCCGCCCGGGCGCAGGGCGTTGTCGCGGCAGGGCATGCGCAGGGTGATGTTGCCCGGCGAGAGGTGCACCACCTCCATCTCCATGTCGCCGGCGAAGGGCAGCGCCTCGTCGATGAGGCGCTGGAAGGTCGCCGCGTTCATCCCGTTTTCCATGCTCATGGGGGCACCTTCCTCCAGGGGGTTGTGATCGGACGCCCGGGTTGTGGCGAGCGTGCGATCGTCGGGCTTTCTTCGTTGACGTTAACGTAAACGTAATGGAGAATCGGGCTTGATGCAATGCGACACGGCCGCACAAGGAGATGCCCATGCCCACCTATCGTGCCCCCCTGCGCGACATGCGCTTCGTCTACGCCGAACTGCTCGAGGCCGATCGGCGGCTGGTCGCGCTCGAACCCTTCGCCGAGGCGGGCGCCGACCTGGTGGAGGCGGTGCTGGAAGAGGGGGCGAAGGTCTGCGAGGAGGTGCTGTTTCCCCTCAACCAGTCCGGTGACGCCGAGGGCTGCCGGCTCGATGGGGACGCGGTACGCACGCCGGCGGGCTTCCCGGAGGCCTACCGGACCTGGTGCGAGGGGGGCTGGTCCGGGCTCGCCTGCGATCCCGACTACGGCGGCCAGGGCCTGCCCGAGACCCTGGGCTTCATGGTGGAGGAGATGCTCTGTTCGGCCAATGTCTCCTTCAGCCTCTACCCGGGCCTGACCCGGGGCGCCTACCATGCCCTGCGCGCCCACGGCTCCGAGGCGCTCCGCGGGCTGTACCTGCCGCGCCTGGTGAGCGGCGAGTGGAGCGGCACCATGTGCCTCACCGAGCCCCATGCCGGGACCGATCTCGGGCTGCTGCGCACCCGGGCGGAACCGGCGGAGGACGGTGCCTGGCGCATCGCCGGCACCAAGATCTTCATCACCAGCGGCGAGCACGACCTGGCGGAGAACATCGTGCACCTGGTGCTGGCGCGGCTGCCCGACGCCCCGTCCGGCATCAAGGGCCTGAGCCTGTTCCTGGTGCCGAAGTTCCTGCCCGACGGCGACGGCAATCCGGGCGAGCGCAACGCCGTGGCCTGCGGGGCGCTGGAGCACAAGATGGGCATCCGCGCCTCGAGCACCTGCGTGATGAACTTCGACGGCGCCACCGGCTGGCTGGTGGGCGAGCCCCACAAGGGTGTGGCCTGCATGTTCACCATGATGAACACCGAGCGGCTGGCCATCGGCATCCAGGGGCTGGGGCTGGCCGAGGTGGCCTACCAGAATGCCGCCGCCTACGCCCGCGAGCGGCTGCAGAGCCGGGCGCTGTCCGGGCCGAGGCAGCCGGATCGGGCCGCCGACTCCATTCTCGTCCACCCCGACGTGCGGCGGATGCTGCTCACGGCGCGGGCCTGCAACGAGGGCGCCCGGGCCATGGCGGCGTGGACGGCGATGCAGATCGATCTCTCGCGCCACCATCCCGATTCCGGCGTGCGTGAGGCGGCCGATGATCTCGTGGCCCTGGTCACGCCCGTGGTGAAGGCCTTCTTCACCGACTACGGCTTCGAGGCCGCCAACCACTGCCTGCAGGTGCTGGGCGGTCACGGCTACATCCGCGAATGGGGCATGGAGCAGTACGTGCGCGACGCCCGCATCGCGCCCATCTACGAGGGAACCAACGGTATCCAGGCGCTGGATCTGGTGCGGCGCAAGCTCTTTCTCCACGACGGGCGGCTGCCGGAACGGCTTTTCGCCCTGATGGAGGAGACGGTGTCGGCCCACCTCGAGGAGGCGGCGCTGGCGGAGTTCGTCGGGCCGCTGGCGGCGGAGGTGGCGCGGCTGCGCGCGCTCACGGACTGGCTCAGGACGCGGGCTGGAGAGAACCCCGAGGAACTGGGCGCCGCGGCGGCGGACTACCTGCGCCTCACCGCGCTGACCATCCTCGCCTGGCTCTGGACCCGCATGGCCGCGGCCGCCGTCAACAGGCAGGATGGGGAGGAGGGCGCTTTCTACCGCGCCAAGCTCGCCACCGGCCGCTTCTACATGCAGCGCATCCTGCCCCAGAACCTGGCGCTGGATGCCGCCATCCGGGCCGGCGCCGCCCCCCTCATGGCCCACGACGAGAGCTGGTTCTGATTGAAAGGAACGGCCGGCAGATAACCACGGATTAACGTTGATTGACGTTTGTTTTTTCTGCGGGTTTTCAGCTGGGCAGGAACGGCAAGGGACACGGTACGGACGCGTCCGACGCGGGTGGCCGCATCCGCGAATTGTGGGCGGAACGCTGGAGAAATTCACGCCAATCAGCGTGAATCCGCGGTTAAGTCCTTGGTCAGGAAGCGGCCTGGTCGGGCTCCCCGGCCGGGCGGTGGAGCTCGGGCCAGTGGAGCTTGACCACGGGGCCGTCGCTGCGCAGGGCGTGGCAGGTGTCGAGAATGGCCTTCCGGTTCCCGCGCACCGCGTTGCCTTCCTCGCGCCTCTCCCGGGCGGGCCAGAGGGTCTGGTAGGCGGTGGTGGCGAGCGGGCCCAGGAGCTCGGTGACGTGGGTGCAGCCCTCGGTGCCGCCGAGCCGCTCCTTGACCTTGCGGTTCCAGCCCGGGCCGATGCGCAGCCCCACGACGCGCCGGAAGGTGGCCGTCGCCTCGGGGCAGATCCGGTAGGGGGAGGCGTCCGTCACCGCCATCGCGTCATGGACGTGCAGGTCGAGATCGATGGTGAGCCGCACCCACATCTCGTGGATCGACTCCCCGGCGTTGATGCGTCCGCCCCGATCCCGGTTGGGGAACGAGAAGGGCTTGGTGTCCACCAGGTGCCCCTCGATATCCCAGAGCCCGTCCTCCCGCTCGTAGCCGCGACAGGTGACGGTGCGGGTGTGGGCGAGCTTGCGCGGGCTGGGCGGGGGGGGCAGCGGCATGGTTCGGTTCCTGCGGTGAACGATCGGGTTATTGCACCGCAAAATTCTACACCCGGACCACTCGGGAATCCATGTGGCAGGAAAAATAATTCATGCCGATGGCCGCAGATTCGCATCGCCGGGCCATCGGCGTGGCCAATGCAAAGGGCTTCACCCCGCCTTGCTTCACCGCTACAGAGCCCGGCGGATGGAGAATATGCACTATGCTTCAGGAAGCGGGCCGGCGCGGGCCAATGCCAATCCGCGGTTCATGGGCGCTTTCAGCGGGAACCCGCGGTCGCCGGCTCACTTCGACCTTGCATAGGTGCCCATGAGCTCGGCCTTGCCGAGAATGTGGCCCTGCATGGCGCCCTCCAGCTTGGCCTTGGTGGGGGTGCCGAGATCGGGCAGGGTGACGTCCAGGGCGTAGAGCTTGTGGAAGTAGCGGTGGCGTCCCACCGGCGGGCAGGGTCCGCCGTAGCCGGTGCGTTTCCAGTCGTTGAGCCCCTGGCCGGTGTGGTTGGGCAGCGTTTCCTCGTCGACGGCCTCCGGCAGCTCCGTCAGGCGGGTGGAGAGGTTGTAGATCAGCCAGTGAACCCAGGTCATCCGCGGCGCTTTCGGATCGGGGGCGTCCGGATCGTCGACGATGAGCACCAGGCTGGCCGTTCCCTCGGGTGGATTCGACCAGGCCAGGGGCGGGGAGACGTCGTCGCCGTCGCAGGTATGGCGGATCGGGATCGCCTCTCCATGGGCGAAAGCGGTGGAGGAGAGTGTGAAGGTCATCGTCGTACCTCCCTCGGGTGGGATGGCCTGTGGAGCGCCGGCCGCGACGGGCGGGAGCAGGGCGCACAGGCAGGCGCAAACCCGGCTCCGCAGGGTTCTCATGCACGCAGCCCCCGCCGTTCGAGATCCGCCGCGGGGCGGGCTGCGGCTCGTGGGCGGATTCGGGGAGAAACCCCCCGGGCGTTCGCCGCGCGCAGCCGCCCGCTCCCGGGATATCGGGCGACCAGCGGCAAATGGCCCACTAACTGTAGCACTACCGGGCCGCGGGCGTGTGAATGTTCCGTGGCGTCCGCGGGGGGGCTCACTCCGCGCCCCAGGCGCGGGCCACGCGGGAGGCGGGCGGGCGGCCGAGGTGGCCGGCGATGAAGCGGGCGGTGGCCACCACCGCGCCCAGATCCACGCCCGTGGCGACGCCGAGTCCGTCGAGCATGTAGACCACATCCTCGGTGGCCACGTTGCCGGAGGCGCCCCGGGCATAGGGGCAGCCGCCGAGCCCGCCCACCGAGCTGTCGATGACCGACACCCCGAGCTCGAGCACGGCGAACAGGTTGGCGAGCGCCTGGCCGTAGGTGTCGTGGAAATGGGCCGCCAGTCGCTCCAGGGGCACCCGCTGCGCCACCGTCTCCACCATCTGCCGGGCCCGCAGCGGCGTGCCCGCCCCGATGGTGTCCCCGAGGGAGATCTCGTAGCAGCCGAGCTGCGCCAGGTCGGCGGCCACCCGGGCCACGACGGCGGGGTCCACGTAACCCTCGTAGGGACAGCCGAGCACGCAGGAGACATAGCCGCGGACCCGCAGCCCCCGCTGCCTGGCCGTGTCACACACCGGCGCGAAGCGCTCCAG
>JAQVKR010000071.1 GCA_028694565.1 Gammaproteobacteria bacterium
CCAGCACCACGTTGCGGCCCTTGGGGCCCAGGGTCACCTTTACGGCGTTGGCCAGGATGTTGACACCGGCAACCATGCGGTGGCGGGCGTCGTCACCGAACTTAACGTCTTTCGCAGCCATGCTATCAATACCTCTTTATCCGGAGTTCTCAGAAACAGTCGGGGATTCGGTCGGGGCGGGGCTCAGCCCTCGATGACGCCCATGATGTCCTCTTCGCGCAGCACGAGGACCTCATCGCCACCGATCTTGACCTCGGTGCCGGAATACTTGCCGAACAGGACCTTGTCGCCCACCTTCACGTCCATGGGGCGCACCTCGCCGCTGTCCAGGATGCGACCCTTGCCCACCGCCAGCACCTCGCCCTGGATGGGCTTCTCGGTGGCGGAGTCGGGGATCACGATGCCGCCGGGGGTGGTGCGCTCCTCGGCCTGACGGCGGACGATCACGCGGTCATGCAACGGACGGATGTTCATTCAGTCTCTCCTAGTCTCAAGATGACAGCAGTTGTGAAAGCCGCTTCCGACCCGGCGGGTCGGGGAACGGCGCTCATCAGTGGAATTGTTAGCACTCGCCTCAAGTGAGTGCCAATAATAGTCAGCGACTCGCCCGAGTCAAGCGCCGGCGGGCGGGCCGCGGAAAGCGCGTCCCGGCCACGGGGCGGATTCGCGGACGCTCACTCGTCCTCGCGCCGGTACTCGCCCTCGATGGTGCGGGAGCCGCCATCCGGCCCGCGCCCCTGCGCCCCTGCGTCCCCCGGCCGGGCATGCCCGGCCTGGAGCAGAATGCCCCGGCGCAGCACCCAGGCGGCCAGCAGGCGGCGCAGCGCGGGCGCCAGGAGGGCGAAACCCAGGGCATCGGTGAAAAAGCCCGGGGTCAGCAGAAACGCGCCCGCCAGGAGCAGCCCGACCCCCTCCACCATCTCCAGCGCGGGCAGCCGGCCGGCATCCACGCTCTGCTGCACCCGCTGCAGGGTGGCCAGCCCCTGGCGCCGCAACAGCGCCACGCCGATGACCGCGGTGAGCACCACCAGGGCCACCGTGGGCAGGGCGCCGATGACGCCGCCGACGCGAATCAGCAGCATCACCTCGAGCAGGGGAATGGCGAGAAAAACCAACAGCAGCAGTGAAAGGGGTCGCATGGCGTCCTGTGTCTGTTCCGGGTCTGCCGCGGGATGACGCCAAGGGGACGTTGCGGGCGGCGACGGCCCGCTTCCGGTCCCGATTGCGATGCGGCACAACCGACAGATGGGGGCGCCTTGGCCCGGAGACAAGGGTTGGGGTATCTTTCGCTTTCGCAGCCCGCCCGTGCGGAGTCCCCCAGCGACCGGAGATGCCCGCGATGACCACACCCTACCGGATCGTGCTGTGCACCTGGCCCGCCGACCGCTCCCCCCTGGAACTGGCCGACCGCCTGGTGGAGTCCGGCCTGGCCGCCTGCGTGAACATCGTTCCGGGCATCACCTCGGTCTATCGCTGGCAGGGCCGGGTGGCCCGGGACGGGGAGCAACTGCTGCTGATCAAGACCCGGGAAAACGCCATCCCGGAGCTCGAGAAGGCGATCCTCCACGCCCACCCCTACGAACTTCCGGAGATTGTCGCGGTCGCTATCGAGAGTGGTTTCGAGGACTACCTGGACTGGATGGAGAAGAATACAAAGTGAACATCAGGACTCTCATGCGCCTGCTCGCGGCCCTGCTGCTGCCGGCCGCCCTGTCCGCGCACGCCCAGGGCGGGGGGGATCCCCTGCAGCCGGAGGAGGCCTTCGCCCTGCGGGCGGACGCCGAGGACGCCGGCACCCTGCGCCTGGAGTGGACCGTCGCCGAGGACTACTACCTCTACCGGGACAAGTTCCGCATCCAGAGCGACACCCCCGGCATCACCCTGGGCCAGCCGGAGATCCCCGCGGGCCAGATCAAGCGCGACGAGTTCTTCGGCGACATCGCCATCCTGCGCGGGGCGGTCAGCGTGCGGGTGCCGCTGCTGCGCGCGGCCGACGCCCCCCGGACCCTGACCCTCAAGGCCACCGCCCAGGGCTGCTGGGACGGCGGCATCTGCTACCCCCCCCAGACCCACACCGTCAGCCTCGACCTGCCCCCCGCCGCGCCGGCCGCGGCGGTGGAGCCGTCCGCACCCCCGCTGGAGAGGCTCGGCGAGCTGACCCGGAGCCTGGGCATCGAGGCCGGCGGCGACGAGGAGTTCCTCGATCCGGACGACGCCTTCATCCTCGACACCCGCGTCGAGGCCGACGGAACGGTGGTGGCCGACTGGGCCATCGCACCCGGCTACTACCTCTACCGGGACAAGTTCACCGCCGCCGTGAAGGGCGGCGAGGGCATCAGCGCCGGCGCCCTGGAGCTGCCGCCGGGCGAGGAGAAGGAGGACGAGTTCTTCGGCCGCATCCGGGTCTTCCACGACCGGGTCGAGGCGCGCCTGCCCCTCGGCCGCGCCGCCGGCGGCGCCGACACGGCGGAACTCGCCCTCGGCTACCAGGGCTGCGCCGAGGCCGGCCTCTGCTACCCGCCCATCGTCAAGACCGTGAGCCTCGCGCTGCCCGGGGGCACCCCGACCGCGGCGGCCACCGCCCCGCCGGCCGCGGCGACGCAGCCGGTCTCCGAGCAGGATCGGCTGGCCCAGTCCATCGCCAGCGGCGGCTACCTGGTGACCATCGCCCTGTTCTTCGGCGCCGGGCTGCTGCTCTCCCTGACCCCGTGCGTGTTCCCGATGATCCCCATCCTCTCCAGCATC
The DNA here is from genome assembly GCA_028694565.1 of Gammaproteobacteria bacterium. Lineage (GTDB taxonomy): Bacteria > Pseudomonadota > Gammaproteobacteria > DSM-26407 > DSM-26407 > Thioalbus. Next base: position 2,746 of record JAQVKR010000071.1, read on the forward strand.
ATCGTGGGGCACGGACACAAGCTCACCACCCGCAAGGCCTTCACCCTGTCGCTGGTCTACGTGCTGGCCATGGCGGTGACCTACACCGTCGCCGGGGTCGTCGCCGCGCTGCTGGGCGAGAACCTGCAGGAGGCGTTCCAGAACCCCTGGGTGCTCGGCACCTTCAGCGCGGTGTTCGTCCTGCTGGCCCTGTCCATGTTCGGCTTCTACGAGTTGCAGCTGCCCTCCGCCCTGCAGAGCCGCATCACCGAGGTCAGCAACAAGCAGCAGGGGGGATCGCTGGCCGGCGTGGCGGTGATGGGCTTCCTCTCGGCGCTGATCGTGGGACCCTGCGTGGCCCCGCCGCTGATGGGCGCGCTCATCTATATCGGCCAGACCGGCGACGCACTGCTCGGCGGCACGGCGCTGTTCGCCCTCAGCATGGGCATGGGCATGCCGCTGCTGGCCATCGGCACCTCCGCGGGCAAGATCCTGCCCCGCGCCGGCGCCTGGATGGATACGGTCAAGGCCGTGTTCGGCGTGCTGCTGCTGGCCGTGGCGGTGTGGATGCTGGAGCGCATCCTCCCGGGCCAGGCGACCATGCTGCTGTGGGCGGGGCTGGCCATCGTCTCCGCCGTCTACATGGGCGTGCTGGAGCCGATCCCCGCCGAATCGAGCGGCTGGCGGCGGCTGTGGAAGGGGCTCGGCGCGGTGCTCGCCGCCTGGGGGATCCTGCTGCTGGTGGGGGCCTCCACCGGCAACACCGATCCGCTGGAGCCGCTCGCCAACCTGGGCCGGGGCGGCGGCTTCGCCCAGGCCGGGACAGCCGCCCCGGCCCATGGCCTCGAGTTCCGCCGCGTCAAGACGGTGACGGATCTCGACGCCCAGGTGGCCGCCGCGGCGGGCCGCGGCCAGCCGGTGATGCTCGACTTCTACGCCGACTGGTGCATCTCCTGCAAGGAGATGGAGAAGTACACCTTTTCCGACGCCGGCGTGCGGCAGGCCCTCGCCGGCACCCTGCTGCTGCAGGCCGACGTGACGGCCAACGACGAGGAGGACAAGGCCCTGCTCAAGCGCTTCAGCCTGCTCGGACCGCCCTCGATTCTGTTCTGGGGTCCCGACGGCGTGGAGCGGCCCGGCTATCGCGTGGTAGGCTACCTGCCCGCGGACGAGTTCCGCCTCCACGTTGAAAACGCCACCGCCCCCTGATCCGGTAATCCAGCCCCATGAACCATGCCGCCCGCCGCCTATCCGCCCTGCTTCTGCTCACCGCCGTGCTGGTGCTGTCCGCCTGCGACAGTGGAACCTCCGCCGTTCCAAAGTCCCGTGCCGGTACGGCCCCGGAGCTGCGGCCGGACTTCTCCCTGCCCGATCCCGACGGCACGCTTCATGCCGCCTCGGACTGGGACGGCCAGGTGCTGGTGGTGAATTTTTGGGCCACCTGGTGCCCGCCCTGCCGACGCGAGATTCCCACCTTCATCGAATTGCAGCAGGAGTACGGGGCACGCGGGCTGCAGTTCGTGGGCATCGCCATGGACGAGGCCGATCGGGTGCGGGACTTCGCCACCACCCTGGGCATCAACTATCCCCTCCTGGTGGGCGAACAGGCCGTGGTGGACGCCGCCCGCGCCTACGGCAACGAGGCCGGCCTGCTGCCCTACTCCGCCGTGGTGGACAGGAGCGGAAAGATAGTCTTCACCTGGGCCGGCGAGCTGACCCGCGAACAGGCCGAGGAGGTCATCCTGCCCCTGCTCTGAGGGGCGACCGCCCGGGGCGCCCGGCGCTGCACCGCAGCATCGCGCTGGCGCAAATCGACGGCTATCGGTCGCGAACCTGCGCGAACTCACACCGAACAGCCCGAATCTGGACAATCCCCCACCGGTCGTGCACAATTCGGGCCCGAACTCCCGCGCCATGCCGAGGCCCCGGATCGCATCCGACGCCAGGCGCATGGCGCCGTTGAGGCCGTTCCACCGCACTCCGGGGTCCCGAGCGCATGGCGTACATCCTGGTTCTCCATGGACCGAACCTGAATCTGCTGGGCAGCCGGGAACCCGGGCACTACGGCCAGACCACCCTCGCGGAGATCGATGCGCGGCTGCATCGGCAGGCCGAGGCCGCCGGACACCGGATCGAGACCCTGCAGAGCAATGCCGAGCACGAACTGGTGGCGGCCATCCACAAGGCCGGGCGCGACGGCGCCGACTTCATCCTGATCAATCCGGCCGCGTTCACCCACACCAGCGTCGCCCTGCGCGACGCGCTGCTCGGCGTCGGCATCCCCTTCGTCGAGGTGCACCTCTCCAACGTCCACGCACGCGAGGAATTCCGCCGCCACTCCTACCTGTCGGACGTGGCCGCGGGCGTCATCAGCGGACTGGGCGCACACGGCTATGAACTCGCCCTCGAGGCCGCGCTGCGGCGCCTGGCCTGAGGGCTCCGAATCCAACCTGAACTCCGGGCGTACCCCACATGGATATACGCAAGATCAAGAAACTCATCGAACTGGTCGAGGAATCGGGTGTCTCCGAGCTGGAGATCCACGAGGGTGAAGAGTCGGTGCGCATCAGCCGCCACGCCCCGCAGGGCGTGTACCAGGCCATCCAGCAGCTGCCGGCCGCGGCACCCGTCGCACCGGCCCCGGCGGCCGCGCCCGCACCCGCCGCCGAACCGGCGATCCCCGCGGGGCACCTCGTGAAATCCCCCATGGTGGGAACCTTCTACCGGGCCCCGAACCCGGGCGCGAAGCCCTTCGTGGAGATAGGCCAGACGGTCAAGGTGGGAGAGACCCTCTGCATCGTCGAGGCCATGAAGATGATGAACCAGATCGAGGCCGATCGCGCCGGTACGATCAAGGCCATACTGGTGGAGAACGGCGAGCCGGTGGAGTACGGCGAGCCTCTCTACGTCATCGAGTGACGCCCACCGCGGGTTCCCAGGGATCGGGCGCGCCCCGCGCCCCCAGCCAGCGCCACGAGTCGACACCATGCTGACAAAGGTTCTCATTGCCAACCGCGGCGAGATCGCCCTGCGCATCCTGCGCGCCTGCCGCGAACTCGGAATAAAGACGGTAGCCGTCCACTCCACCGTGGATCGGGATCTCAAGCACGTGCGCCTGGCCGACGAATCGGTCTGCATCGGCCCGCCGCCCTCCACCGAGAGCTACCTCAACATCCCCGCGCTCATCAGCGCCGCGGAGGTCACCGACTCGGTGGCCATCCATCCCGGCTACGGATTCCTGTCCGAAAACGCCGATTTCGCCGAACAGGTGGAGCGCAGCGGCTTCGTCTTCATCGGGCCCCGGCCCGACACCATCCGCCTGATGGGCGACAAGGTCTCCGCCATCCGCGCCATGAAGGCCGCCGGCGTGCCCTGCGTGCCCGGCTCCGACGGGCCGCTGGGCGAGGAGCCGGAGGAGAACCTGCGCCTGGCGCGCGACATCGGCTACCCGGTCATCATCAAGGCCGCCGGCGGCGGCGGCGGGCGCGGCATGCGCGTGGTGCACTCCGACGCCACGCTGCTCAACGCCATTTCGCTCACCCGCACCGAGGCGGGGGCGGCGTTCGGCAACAGCACCGTCTACATGGAGAAGTACCTGGATCACCCGCGCCACGTGGAGTTCCAGGTGCTCGCCGACGAGCACGGCAACGCCATCCACCTCGGCGAGCGCGACTGCTCGATGCAGCGCCGCCACCAGAAGGTGATCGAGGAGGCGCCCGCCCCGGGCATCACCGACGAGCAGCGCCACACCATCGGCGAGCGCTGCGCCGAGGCCTGCCGCCGCATCGGCTACCGCGGCGCCGGCACCTTCGAATTCCTGTTCCAGGACGGCGAGTTCTACTTCATCGAGATGAACACCCGCGTGCAGGTGGAGCATCCGGTCACCGAGATGATCACCGGCATCGACATCGTCAAGGAGCAGTTGCGCATCGCGGCCGGCGAGACGCTGCGCTTCCGCCAGGAGGGGGTGCGCTGGGACGGGCACGCGCTGGAGTGCCGCGTCAACGCCGAGGACCCGGTCTCCTTCATGCCCTCCCCGGGCACCATCTCCATGTTCCACCCGCCCGGCGGCCCCGGCATCCGGCTCGACTCGCACATCTACGCCAGCTACATGGTGCCGCCCAACTACGATTCCATGATCGGCAAGCTGATTGCCCATGGCGAAACCCGGGAGGTGGCCATCGGACGCATGCGCAACGCGCTCGACGAGATCATCATCGAGGGCATCAAGACCAACATCCCCCTGCACCAGGACCTGATGCGCGACGCCAACTTCGTCAAGGGCGGCACCGACATCCACTACCTGGAAAAGAAGCTGGGGCTGTAGGCAGGCATCCGCCCGGACGCGGCGCGGGAAGGGCCCCCTCGGGCGCCCTTCCCGCGTCCTGCCCGGGGTCTCCGACCCGTCACCCGAGACCATCCATCGTCATGCCCTGGCTGCAGCTGAAAATCGACACCGATTCCGAGCAGGCCGACCGCCTGAGCGCCCTGCTGGAAGCCGCCGGCGCGGAAGCCGTCACCCTCGAGGACGCCCGCGACCAGCCGCTCTACGAACCGCCCCCCGGCGCCACCCCGCTCTGGGCCGACACCCGGGTGGTGGGCCTGTTCCCCGCCGCCGCGGACCGCGAGGCGATCCTGGCGCTGCTGCGCGAGGCGCTCGGGGAGCTGCCGCCGCACCGCTTCCAGGCGCTGGAGGACCAGGACTGGACCCGCGCCTGGATGGACCGCTTCCAGCCCATGCGCTTCGGTGAGCGGCTCTGGATCTGCCCCAGCTGGTGCCCGCCGCCGGAGCCCGAGGCGGTCAACATCCTCCTCGATCCCGGACTGGCCTTCGGCACCGGCACCCACCCCACCACGGCCCTGTGCCTGGAATGGCTCGACGGCCACTCCCCCGCCGGCCAGCTGGTGGTGGACTACGGCTGCGGCTCGGGCATCCTGGCCATCGCCGCGGCGCTGCTCGGGGCGCGCCACCTGTGGGCGGTGGACAACGATCCCCAGGCCCTGGAGTCCTCCGCGGCGAACGCCGAACGCAACGAGATCCCGGCACGCAACTTCTACACCGCGCTGCCCGAGGACCTGCCGCCCCTGCAGGCCGATCTGCTGCTGGCCAACATCCTGGCCGAGCCGCTCATCGGCCTGGCATCCCGGTTCGCCGAGATCGTGCGGCCGGGGGGGAGCATCGTGCTCTCCGGCATCCTGCGCGAACAGGCCGCCGCGGTCAGCGCCGCCTACACCGCCTGGTTCGACATGGAGGCGCCCGCCACGCGCGAGGAGTGGGTCCGGCTCGCCGGAACGCGGCGCGCCTGACCCCGGCCGGGGTGTGGCACTTATTGACAGATTCCCGCGCCGTTTTGGTATCTACTATTCTGTAAACAAACAGCACGAACCATCTTCGCCGAAGGGGCCCCGCCCGGCCCCGCGGCACGGCGGGGCGATGCCCGGGCCCGGGGTCATCCGGCCCCCATGCTGGACCACTGGAACACCATGCTCACCCGCTGCCCACAATGCGAAACCGTCTTCCGCCTCCGCCCCGAGCAGCTGGAGCCGGCCGGCGGACTGGTCCGCTGCGGCAACTGCCGGAAGGTCTTCGATGCCGCCGCCGCGCTCATCGCCGAGCCCGGGGCGCCCGACGGGTCCGACGCTTCGGCTCCGGGCGCCGGCACGCCGCCGGAGAGCGGCTCCGGAGCCGCCTCCGCGCCGGAGACGGGACCCGGCCCGGACGAGGACGTCTGGCAGGCGCCCGCCACCCGGGCCCTGCCGCTGGCGCCGCTGGGCTGGGCGGCGGGCACCCTGGCCCTGCTGCTGCTCCTGCTGCTGCAGTATGCCCACTTCCGCCCCGAGGCGCTGAGCGCCTATCCCGAGCTCCGGCCCCTGCTGGTGCGCCTGTGCGCCTCCACGGGCTGCACGGTGCCGCCCCTGCGCGCCCCCGACCGCATCCGGCTCCAGGCGCGCGATGTGCGCACCGACCCCGGGCAGCCTGGGCGGCTGCTGGCCAACGCGATTCTGGTCAACGAGGCCGGCTATTCCCAGCCCTATCCCGAACTGGAACTCACCCTGACCACCACCGAGGGCGCGGTGAAGGGCATGCGCGTCTTCACCCCGGCGGAGTACCTGCCCGATGTCCGGGACGTGAAGCGGCTGATGCCGCCGGACATACCGGTGCACGCCCGGCTCGAGCTCGCCGACCCCGGAAACGTGACGGGCTATACATTCCGGTTCCGTTGAGCGGCGCGGTCCGTGGACCCGGGTCCGCGACCGCACTTTAACCCGCACCGGCGAGCGGTTAACATGAGCGGCCTGTCTTCCCGAAACTGGACCGGCGGCGCGGAATCCCTGAGCGCGGAGCCCGCCACCACCGCCAACGGCACCACAACCATGAACATCGGCCCCTACCGGCTCCCGAACAACCTCGTGCTCGCCCCCATGGCGGGCGTGACCGACCGGCCGTTCCGGCAGCTGTGCCGGCGCCACGGCGCGGGCCTGGCCGTATCGGAAATGGTCAGCTCGAACGCCCTGCTGTGGGGCAGCGAGAAGACCCGCCGCCGGACCGATCATGCCGGCGAGCCCGAGCCGCGCTCGGTGCAGATCATGGGCGCCGACCC
>JAQVKR010000072.1 GCA_028694565.1 Gammaproteobacteria bacterium
GCCACGAGGTCGTGGATGAAGGCGCTGATGTCCACCGCGGGGCCGGGAGCGGCCGGCCGCGGCCGGCCGGGCGCCGCCGGCTCCCGGCCCAGCAGCCGGGCGAGGGTGTCCGCATCGGCCTCGGCCGCGGGGGCGGCGCCCGGGGCCGGCGCCGGCGCGGTCGGCGCCACCCCGCCGCCCCGGTGCCGGAACTCGGCGGCCGCGGCCTCGAACCGGGCCGGGTCCCGCAGCCTCTCGCGCAGCTCCGCCAGGGCGCGGAGCTGCGCCAGCTCCCGCACCAGGGACTCCGGGCGAAAGGCCTCCAGGGAGCGGAAGCGCAGGGTCTCCACGGGTCCGCCCTCCGCCAGCGGCAGCCGCAGCTCCGGCGCGAAGCGCTCCTGCACCGACTCCAGGGTATCCAGGTCCACCGCCACCGCCGGCCGCCCCCCGAGGCCGCCCTGGAGGCCGCGGTTGGCCCGGCCGCTGAAATCCCCCAGCACCAGGATGCGCAGGGAACCGCCGCCGCGGCGGCGCACCGCCGGCTCCGCCTCCGGGCGGGTGAAGCCGACCTCGAACTCGATCCTTCCCGGCATGGCCCTCCCCTCCGCTGGCCCGACACCTGAATGGGCCGGAACGGCGGGAGACCCGCCGCCGATCCGGCTCCGCGTCCGCCGCGGACAGTGCCGCGGCCGAATTGATCTTAAAGTTAGCACTCCCGGGGACGGTGGGCCGCACCGGGGCGCCGCGCTTGAAACTCCCGGGAGGATATCAACTACAATCGGAAGAACTGCTGTCAGGAGGATTCACCATGGCGGTGACACAGAGCGACAGGACCGTCGAGATCACCACCCCCCTCGGGGCGGACGTGCTGGTGCTGCGCAGCATGAGCGGCACCGAGCGGCTCGGACGGCTGTTCGAGTACGAGCTGGAGCTGCTCGGCGAGAACCACGACATCGCCCTGGGGGACCTCCTCGGCCAGAACGTCTCCATCCGCCTGGCCGGCCTCCACGAGGAGGGCGAGCGCTGGTTCAACGGCTTCGTCACCCGCTTCACCTACCTCGGCAGCCACGGCCGCTACGCCCTCTACCGGGCCAGCCTGCGCCCCTGGCTGTGGTTCCTCACCCGCTCCGCCGACTGCCGCATCTTCCAGGAGATGAACGTCCCGGACATCGTCAAGCAGGTGTTCCGCGACCGCGGCTTCACCGATTTCGACGAGCGCCTCAGCGGCAGCTACGCCGCCTGGGAGTACTGCGTGCAGTACCGGGAGACGGACTTCAACTTCGTCTGCCGGCTGCTGGAGCAGGAGGGCATCTACTTCCACTTCCGCCACGAGGAGGGCCGCCACACCCTGGTGCTGGCCGACGCCTACAGCGCCCACGAGCCGGCCGCCGGCTACGGCGAGGTGCCCTACTACCCGCCCGACCCCTCGGCCCGGCGCGAGCGCGACAACGTCAGCCGCTGGAGCCTCTCCGGGCAGGTCCAGCCCGGCGCCTACGCGCTCAACGACTACGACTTCGAGGTGCCCACCAAGAACCTGCGCGCCGCCCGCTCCAACCCCGGCGACGGCGCCCACGCCGACTACGAGATCTACGACTACCCGGGCGAGTACACCGAGAGCGGCGACGGCGATCACTACGTGCGCACCCGCATCGAGGAGCTCCACGCCCAGCACCAGTGGCGGCGCGGCGAGGGCGACGCCCTGGGGCTGGCCTGCGGCGCCCTGTTCACCCTCGCCAACTTCCCCCGCGAGGACCAGAACATCGAGTACCTCCTCGTCGGCACCGCCCTGACGCTGCAGAGCGACGCCTTCGAGTCCTCGTCCACGGCGGCCGGCGGCGCGGGGGTGACCGGGGCCAGCATCGCCTTCACCGCCACCGACGCCCAGGTCCCCTTCCGCCCCCCGCGGCTGACCCCCAAGCCGGTGGTGCAGGGCCCCCAGACGGCGGTGGTGGTGGGCCAGTCGGGCGAGGAGATCTGGACCGACGAGTACGGCCGGGTGAAGGTGCAGTTCCACTGGGACCGCCAGGGGGAGCGGGACGAGAACAGCTCCTGCTGGGTGCGGGTGGCCCAGGTGTGGGCCGGCGACAACTGGGGGGCGATGCACATCCCGCGCATCGGCCAGGAGGTGATCGTCTCCTTCCTGGAGGGCGACCCCGATCAGCCCATCGTCACCGGGCGGGTCTACAACGGCGACAACATGCCGCCCTACGCGCTGCCGGAGAACCAGACCCAGAGCGGCATCAGGAGCCGCAGCACCAAGGGCGGCAACGTGGACAACTGCAACGAGATCCGCTTCGAGGACAAGATGGGCGAGGAGGATCTGCTCATCCACGCCGAGAAGAACCAGACCATCGAGGTGGAGAACGACGAGAGCCACTGGGTCGGCAACGACCGCACCAAGAACGTGGACAACGACGAGACCACCGAGATCGGCAACAACCGCACCGAGACGGTGGGCAGCGACGAAACCATCACCATCGGCAACAACCGCACCGAGTCGGTCGGCGTCAACGAGGACATCACCATCGGCGCCAACCGCACCGAGTCGGTCGGCGCGAACGAGGACATCACCATCGGCGCCAACCGCAACACCACTGTGGGCGCGAACGACACCACCACCATCGGCGCCAACCGCACCGAGAACGTGGGCGCCAGCATGACGCAGAACGTCGGCGCGAGCCTGACCCAGACCGTGGGCGCCTCCTGGACCATGACCGCGGGCGGCCCGGTGCTGATCAACGCCCCGGCGGGGCTCACCATCGTCTCCCCGGGAGGCAACCGGACCATCGACAACATCTTCGACAAGATCGGCGGCACCCTGTCCCAGAAGTTCGGGACCCAGAGCACCGTGTGCGCCTCCAGCTACAACGCCACCGGCGTGGCCATCGGCCAGACCGCCGAGAAGATCGAAACCACCGGCCAGGCATTCTGCGCCACGGCGACCAACATGGAGACCAAGGGCATCAACATGTCCTATGTCGGCCTGACCTGCGACAAGGTGTCATTCGAGATCGAGACGGTCGACGCCAAGGTGATCGCCTAGCGCGCCGTTCACGACAGCCTCGATGAAAACCATCAAACCCGGCGCACTGAGCCTCCTGACCCGGACCATCGAGCACCGCGGGCGCTGCATCTTCGTGGTCTCCCCCCTGCTGTTCGTCTCCCTCACCGGCGAGGTGCGGCTCAGGAGCGAGGCAGCCCTGTGGAAGTTCGCCGCCGCGCAGCTGGGCAAGGACGCCGCCATCGACGCCGGCCAGCCCAAGGCGGTGCCGGAGTTCCTGGTCCACGCCCAGGCCTTCGCGCCCGGCGGCAAGCCCGGCCCGGCGTGCGCGGTGCGCGCCCGCGTCGCCGGTCGGGAGAAGACCCTGTTCGCCTTCGGCGACCGCTACTGGGAGGGGCGCAGGGCCAGCGAGCCGGTCCCGTTCACCCGCATGCCCATCGACTGGACGCGCGCCTACGGCGGGCCCGGATTCGCGCCCAACCCGGCGGGGCGGGGAATCCCCGCCAAGGGCGAGACGCCCGTCCCGCTGCCCAACATCGAATACCCCGACGCCCGCCTCACGCGCCCGGACCAGCCGGGGCGCCCGGCCGGGTTCGGCCCGCGGGAGGTCACCCACCCCGAGCGCGCGGCCCTGGCCGGAACCTACGACGACGCCTGGCTCAAGACCGATTTTCCCGGGCTCGCGCGGGATCTCGACTGGCGGCACTTCAACATCGCGCCGCCCGATCAGTGGCTCGAGGGCGCGCTGACCGGGAGCGAGGAGTGGGAATTCGAGAACCTGCACCCGGACCAGCGCCTGCTGCGCGGCCGGCTGCCCGGCTTCGCCACGCGCTGCTTCGTCAGGCACACGCTCCCCGACGGGGAGCGGTTCGTCGAGATCGCGACCCGGCTCGACACCGTCTGGTTCTTTCCCGAACAGGAGTGCGCGATCCTGGTGGGCCGCGGCCTCATGGAGGTCGCGGAGGACGACGCCGCCGACATCAGCCTCCTGGTCGCCGCCGTCGAGTGGGCGGACGCGCGCCGCGGCGAGGATCACTACGCGGAGGCGGTGCGCCGCCGGCTGGACCCCGAGACCGGCCACTACTACCTGCTGCAGGAGGACGACCTGCTGACCGAGGGCATCGGGCAGCGCTACGGGGTGGAGCGGCTCGCCGGCGGGCCGATCGAGTCGCCGACCCTGCTCGGCGAGAACCTGCGCAAGCGCCAGGCCGCCGAGATCGAGGCGGCGCGCGCCAAGGTGGCGGAGCACGGGCTCGATCCGGACGAGGGCCACGCCCCCGCGCCGCCGCAGCCGGTCGCCGCGCCGCCGCGGAAGCTGGAGGAGCTGCCCGCCTTCCTGGACGCGATGAAGCGCCAGGGCGAGGAGCTCCGGGCCGAGAACGAGGCCCGGGATGCCCGGCTGGAGGCCGACCGGCGCGCCGCCGCCGCCCGCGCCGGAGTCGACTACGCCATCATCGAGGCGGAGATGAGCGCGAAGCCCAAGGGACCGCCGACCTTCAGCGCCGACGCCGAACTGGCGACCCTGCGCAGGCTGCGCTCGACGCTGAAGGCCCAGCAGGGCTCGGCGCAGGAGATCGATCTCTACCTCGAGGATCCCGCCTTCCGCCAGCGGCTGGCGGACGCCGAGCGCCAGGGGCGCGAGAGCTACCAGCGCACCGCCCACCGGCAGGCGGCGGCGGACCCGATGGACCCCAGGCGGGCGGAGTGGGTGCGGCAGTGGGCGCTGGAGCGCCTCCGGAGCGGCGCCTCGTTCGCCGGCATCGATCTCACCGGCGCCGACCTGTCCGGACTCGACCTTCAGGGCGCGGACTTCTCCGGCGCCTTCCTGGAAGGGGCGAACCTCGGCGGCTGCCGGCTGGAGGGCGCGGATTTCAGCCAGGCCGTGCTGGCCCGGGCCGACCTGACCGACGCCGCGCTGACCGGAGCCCGGCTCCCCGGCGCCAACCTGGGCGGCGCCCTCTGCACCCGCGCCCGGTTCGACGAGGCGCGGCTCGACGGCGCCATCCTGAGCGGCGCCCGCCTGGAGCGGTCGTCCTTTGTCCGCGCGAGCCTGACCCGGGCCGACCTGGGCGGGGGCGCGCTGTTCGGCGAGACCGACTGGTCCGACGCCGACGCCCAGGACCTCAACTTCATCGATCTCTCCCTGGAGGGACTGATCCTGCGCGGCGCCCATCTCGAGCGCGGCGTGTTCGTGCGCTGCAGCTTCGAGGGGGTCGACTTCTCCGGCGCGCACCTGGCCCGGGCGGTGTTCGTCAAGCCGCGGGGGGCCGGGGCCCTGTTCCGCGGCGCGGACTTCGCCGGCGTGGCCTTCGTCGGCGGCGGCGCGCTCCCGGGGGCCGACTTCAGCGGCGCGCGCATCGCGACCACCCTGTTCCGCCCGTCGGACCTCACCGGCGCGCGCTTCGATCGGGCCACCCTCAGGGAGGCGGATCTCTCCGAATGCCGGCTGCGGGGCGCCTCCTTCATCATGGCGACCGCCACCGACTCCCGCTTCGTGAAGGCCGATCTCGCCCAGGCGCGGTTCACCTCCGCCAACCTGATGAACTCGACCCTGCAGAAGGCCCGCCTGGAGGGCGCCGATTTCCGCCATGCCAACCTCTACGGGGTGGATCTCGCCCGCGTGTGGGTGGACGGCGCCACCGATTTCACCCGGGCGCTGACCCACCGGGCGCGCACCTGGCCCCGGCGCCCGCGCGCCACCACCGGGGGCGGCGCGCCATGACCCGCGACGAGCTGATCGCATGGGTGCAGTCCGGCCACGAGGCGGCCGGGGTCGACGCCCGCGGCCTGAATCTCGCCGGCGCGAATCTGGCCGGGGCCATCTTCCGCTCGGTGGACTTCACCGGCGCCGACCTGGGCGGGGCGGACCTGCGCCAGTCGGTGTTCCTGGACTGCCGCTTCGACCAGAGCCGCTGGCCGGAGACGGTCACGGCGCTGGCCTCCTTCTCCCGCTGCCGCTTCCACCGCGCCGCCCTGCAGCGGGCGCAGCTGGGCCGGACCAATTTCGCCGAATGCCACTTCTCCAGCTGCGATTTCTCCGCCGCCGACCTCTCGCTGGCGACCTTCGCGCGCTGCGCCATGGACACCGTGGCGTTCGTCCAGGTCCGCAACGACCGGACGACTTTCGCCGAGTGCGAGCTCGGGCCGCTGGATTTCCGCAACACCGTGCTGGATCGGACGATCTTCGTGAAGGCCGACCTGCGCCAGGCGCGCCTGGCCGGGGCCACGCTGCAGAACGTGGTGGCCATGAAGGCGGTGCTCGGCGGGCAGTCCTTCGCCGGCATGGACCTGACGCTGACCCAGTTCATCGATGCCGACGTGCGCGAGTGCGATTTCAGCGGCGCCACCCTGCGCCAGTGCAACTTCCAGGGCGCCCAGGGGGCCGGCGCCAGCTTCGCCCGGGCCCGGGCCGAGAACGCCATCTTCTGCAATGCCGACCTCACCCGGGCGGATTTCCGGGAAGCCCGGCTGGCCCAGGCGGTCTTCGCCGACGCCAACCTGGAGCAGGCCCGCTTCGGCGGCGCCGACATGCGGCAATGCATCCTGCACCGCGCCCGCTGCGCCCGGGCGGAGTTCCGCAACGCGGGCCTGGGCGAGGCCGACCTGACCCACGCCGACCTCACGGCCGCCGATTTCAGCGGCGCCTCGATGCACCGCACGCGCCTGCACGGCGTGCTCGACCGGGACGCGCGCTTCACCGACCGGGGCCGCGCCCTGGAGAGCGATCCCGAGCTCCTCGAAGCCGAGCGCTGGAAGCCGGTCGAGGTCAAGATCCCGTAACCTTCGGAGACCCACGTCATGGAAACGCTACCCAGGGAACTCGCAACCAGCATCGTATCCATGCCGGTACAGGCCATCGGCGAGCTGACCGGACTCGATGCCGCGGGGAGCGCGACGGTGCGCACCGAATTCGGCGAGTTCCCCGCCCGCAAGGCCGCCAGCTGCCTGCTCGAGCCCCGGACCGGCGATCGGGTGCTGGTGTGCGGACCGACCCTGGAGTCGGCCTGGATCATCGCCGTGCTCGAGCGCCGCGAGCCGGGGCCGGCGCGACTGGCCTTCGACGGCGACGCCGAGCTGGCCGTCACGGGCGGCAGCCTGAGCCTGCGGGCCGAGCAGGCATTGGGCCTGGAGTCCGACGCCCTCAGGCTGCGCGCGCGGGAAGGCGTCGCGCTGATTGACCGCTGGCAATGGATCGGCCGGGAATGCGCCGCCGTCGTGGGGCGGCTGCGGGTGACGGGCAACCTGCTCGAGACCTTCGTCGACCGCGTCACCCAGTTCGCCAAGGAGAGCCTGCGCTCGGTGGAGGGCATGGACCAGGCGCGCAGCGGCGTGGTGGACTACCAGGCGGAGCAGACCATGAACCTGCGCGGGCGGGAGCTGCTCGCCACCGCCGAGGAGCTGGTCAAGGTCGATGGCGGCCAGATTCACCTCGGCTAGGAGATCGCGACGATGTTTGCCAATTCGCAGATGATGGGCATGGACATGGGCTTTCCCGATGTGTGCCTCACCCCGTCTCCGGCCGGCCCGGTGCCGATCCCCTACCCCAACATCGCCATGGGCCCCACCGCCATTCCCAACGTGCCGACGGTGCTGTACGGCGGAACGCCCGCCCACAACATGGCCACCTCCATCCCCATGACCAACGGCGACAACGCCGGCGTGGCCACTGGCGTCGCCTCCGGCACGGTGATGGGGCCCTCCCGGCACCTCACGGCGGCCTTCACCGTCATTCTCAAGGGCGCGCCCGCCACCCGGCTCACCAGCATGTCGCTGCAGAACTCCACCAACTGTCCCGGCTGCCGCATCGTGCCGAGCCAGATAAAGGTGCTGCTGCTGGCGCCCTGAGCCCCCGCGACGCACCGGCCAGCGGAACCCCGGAGCCACCATGGAACTGCGTTCCCCCCTGTTGATCGTCGTCGGCCTGATCCTGCTGGCGGCCGTGGCCGTGGCGGTGTTCATCCTCGCCCGCGCCGGCGGCGAAAAGGCGCTGGAGCACTCGGGCGTCACGGCCCGGGCGAAAGTGCTCGCGCTGGCCGGAACCGGGGTCAACCGGGGCCCCAACATGCCCCTGGTCCGGCTCAGGCTGGAAGTGAGCCCGCCCCGGGGCTCGACCTATGTGGTGGAAATCGAGCGGGGCATTCACGTCATGGATCTGCCGCGCTACGAACCCGGGTCCGAGGTCGAGGTGCGCATCGACCCGCGTGATCGGAGCCGCCTGGTCCTCCTCCCCTGAGCCGGAGGCAACCGGCGGAGCGGCGCGCCGGCCGGCCCCGCCGCGGGGCGCCCTCCGGCCGGGCCGCCGGACGGGGCCCGGCCCGGCACCTTGCAAGGGTCCGGTGGATGGGCCACCATTTCGGAAAGGCAACCACCCGGCCGCCGCCCCTCGCGACACCGTGGTGCACGCCGTGACGTGGTCGGCCAACCCGACCCTGACCTGAACGGAGACGGGCAGCACGTCGGCCATGGAACTGACTCTCAGCGTCCTCACCTACCGCGGCCTTCCGCCCGCGCGGCCCACCGAGCTGATGGTGAGCTCGCGGGACGCGACGCTCGGCCGCGACCCCGACAACGACATGGTCCTGCCGGACCCGGACCGCTACGTCTCCGGCACCCACGCCCGCATCCAGTTCCGCGACGGCCGCTACCTCCTCCTCGACGCCAGCACCAACGGCACCTACGTCAACCACGCCCCCAGCCCGCTGGGACGCGGCGCCAGCGTGGAGCTGCAGGACGGCGACGTGCTGTCGGTGGGGGAGTACGAGATCCAGGTGTGGCTGTCCATGCTCCCCGGCGAGCACCCGACGGAACCCGCCGCGGAGCCCGACATGCCGCCCGCCGCGGAGCCCGCCGCGCCACCCGCCGCCGGACCGGACCTGACCGAGCCCGACCAGACCCTCGATCCCCTCGCGCTGATGGCGAAGTCCGGCCGCGGCGGCCCCGGGCCGGGCGGAATTCCCGAGGATTTCGACCTGGTGCCGCCCACGCCGGCGCCGCGCCCGGAGGAGGACACCGCCCCCGGCGGGCCGCCCATCGGCATCCCCGAGGGCTTCGACCTGCTCTCGCCCGCGGCCGGGCCGGAGAGCCCGGAGAGCCACCCCGATCACGTCCCCGGCGACCAGGCGGCCTTCACCCCGCCGCAGGCCATACCGGAGGATTTCGACCTGCTGGGCACGCCGCCGCCCGCCGCGCCCGAGCCGCCCGCCGCGCCCGCCGCGCCCGAGGAGCCCT
>JAQVKR010000073.1 GCA_028694565.1 Gammaproteobacteria bacterium
AGGCCACGTGGGCGATGAACACCCACAGGTGGTGGCGATTCAGGGGCACCCCCTCGCGCCAGGCCCAGCGGATCATCCCCCCCAGCAGCAGGCTGAAGAACTCCGGCACCCCCCACTCCATGCCCAGCCCCACCGAGGCGAGGGACTCCTGGACGCTGAAGCGTCCGTCCCCGGCCACCAGGCGCTGGATGAGCACGTTGTCCGCCACGCCGTGGATCATGGGCACGTCCTGCTCCCCAAAGGGAACCGCCAGGCCCTCGAACAGCTGCCGGTACATGACCATGTGGGTGGTGGAGCTGAACAGCCCGTGCAGGGAGGGGTAGTCCTCCAGGCTGTGGGAGCCCACGCCGTACTCGTCGGCCACCAGCTGGGCCAGCACGATCTGGGCGAGCTCGGAGACCCGCTCGTTGAGCACGCCGTAGGGCATCTCCAGCAGGCCGTGGAAGCGGCCGATGGCGAGCGCCACGCACTGGCGGGTGTTCTTCACCTGATTGAAGTACTGCAGGGCGAAGGTCCGCAGCTGGCCGGCGTCGAAGTCGCCGGCGAACACGCGCAGGAAGAACGGATGGCGCCAGACCGGGTGTCCCATGACGTGTTCGTGCAGCTCCAGGAACAGGGCCGCCAGGGCCCCGGGGGCGAACACCTCCAGCTCGGCGAAGCGGTTGCCGGGGTCGCGGGCGGCGATCCCGCGCAGCTCGGCGAACATCCGGTGGAGCGGGTTGGCCGGGTCCTCCAGCTCCCCGATGACGCGCCGGAAGTCGGCCTGCTGGCTGGTTCGGAACGCCTCCAGGACCTCCTCGGCATCGAGTTCCAGCAGCCCGGGTATGGGGTGCACGCCCTCCTGGAGCCGCGGGCGGCCGTCGGGCAGAACCCGGAGCAGGTCGGTGAAGGTGTCTGTTCGGGGCTGGTTGCTCATCTTCGCGGAGTCTTCCCTGGATGCCGGATCAACGGCCCGGAGCATACCCTCGGGGGGGTGCCGGAACCCTGACATCGGTCAATATTGCGCATGGCGCGGACAAATCCCCTGTTGAACGAGGGGTTGCATGGGTGTAAATAACCGCTTCTGGCTGTCGACGCCGACCGGAGGGAACCATGACCGCAGAACACCCGTTCGCCCCCTTCATCCGCACGCTGGGCAAGGGCCGCCAGGGTGCCCGCGCATTGGCGCAGGGCGAGGCCCGGGAGGCGATGCGCATGATCCTGGCCGGCGAGGTGGAGCCCATCCAGCTCGGGGCGTTCCTGATGCTGATGCGGGTCAAGGAGGAGACGGCGGCGGAGGTCGCCGGCTTCGTCCAGGCGGTGCGCGGTGCGCAGCGCCTGCCCTCGCGCCTGCCGCGGGTGGACGTGGACTGGCCCAGCTACGCGGGCAAGCGGCGCCAGCTGCCCTGGTACCTGCTCGCCGCGCTGCTGCTGGGCGAGAACGGCGTCAGCGTGTTCATGCACGGCATGACCCGGGCGGATGAGCGGGTCTATGCGCCGGACGCGCTGGCGGCGCTCGGGCTGCGGCCCTGCGAGTCCCTGGCCGAGGCGGCCGGAGCGCTGGAGACCCGCGGCTTCGCCTACCTCTGCATCGAGCAGCTGGCGCCGCGCATGCACGAGTTCATCGGCCTGCGCAGCCTGCTGGGGCTGCGCTCGCCGGCCCATACCATCGCCCGCATGCTCAACCCGTTCCAGGCTCCGCTGCTGATGCAGGGCATTTTCCACCCCGGCTTCGCCGCCATCCACCAGCACGCCGCGCAGCTGCTCGGGCAGTCGCGGGCGGTGGTGATCAAGGGGGAGGGTGGCGAGGCGGAGCGGGATCCGGACATCCCGGTCACGGTGCACGGCGTCGCCGAGGGGGAGCTCTACGAGGAGACCTGGCCGGCGCTGACCGCGGGTGGCCGGCACGTCAAGCCGGAGCGCCTGGATCTCGGGCGGCTGCGGGCGGTGTGGACCGGGGCGGCCGAGGATTCCTACGGGGAGGCGGCGGTCATCGGCACCGCGGCGCTGGCGCTCAGGGCGCTGGGCCGGGCCGCCAGCCAGGCGCAGGCGCTCGAGCTGGCGCGGGCGTGGTGGCTGGCCCGCAGCGCCCGCGCCGCGGCCTGAGGGCCGGAGCCCCGCTTTCAGTCCACCGCCGGCTCCGCCGGATCCTGCAGCAGGCTGTCGATATCGCGGGCGAATCCCACGCCGTGGCCCTGGGCGTAGTCGACTCCGAGGGCGGCGAGACGCTCACGGGTCGCCTCGTTGTCCACGTACTCCGCCACCGTTTCCAGCCCCATGGCATGGCCGATGCGGTTGAAGGCGTCCACCAGGGTCTCGGCCACCGGATCCTCGGTGAGGACGTGGATGAAGCTGCCGTCGATCTTCAGGTAGTCCACCGGCAGGTTCTTGAGATAGGCGAAGGAGGAGAGTCCGCTGCCGAAGTCGTCGAGGGCGAAACGGCAGCCCAGCTTCTTCATCTCGTCGATGAACCGCACCGCCTGGTTGAGGTTGGCGATGGCCGCCGTCTCGGTAATCTCGAAGCACACGGCGCCCGGCGACGCCGGGCTGCGCCAGAACCGGTTCTGGACGTAGGCCAGGAACGACTCGTCGGCCAGCGAGCTGCCGGAGATGTTGATGGACAGCTGCGGCAGCTCCTCGGGCCGGTGGGCGTAGTGGCGGGCCAGCCAGTCCAGGGTGGAGCGCACCACCCAGCGGTCCAGCGCGGGCATCAGGCTGTAGCGCTCCACGGCCCCGATGAAGGCCCCCGCCGGGGTGATGCGCCCGTCGGCCTCGCGCAGCCGCAACAGCACCTCGTAGCGCAGCCGCGAGGAATCGCCGCCCGCTTTCCGCAACGGCACGATGGGCTGGACGTAGAGACGCAGCTCCTCCTGCTCCAGAGCCTGCTGGATGCGCGCATACCAGTCCATCTCGGCCTGGTGCCGGACCACCCGCGCATCGCCCTCGCGGTAGACGTGGATGCGGTTGCGGCCGGCGTCCTTGGCCATGTTGCAGGCGATGTCGGCGTGGGTCAGCGCGCCCTGGGGGCTGACGGTCTTGGCATCGATGGCCGCCAGGCCGATGCTGCAGGCGATGCGGAAGGTGCGCTCCTCCCAGTTGAACTGGAGCTGGGAGACGTTCTCGTGGATCTGCCCGGCCATGCGCAGGGCCCGCTCCTCCGAGCACCCCTCCAGGAGCACGCCAAACTCGTCCCCGCCCAGGCGCGAGAGCAGCCCGTTGTTGTCCAGCAGGTGCTGCAGGCGGGTGGCCAGCTGCAGCAGCAGCTCGTCGCCGGCCTGGTGCCCGCAGGTGTCGTTGACGATCTTGAACTGATCGAGATCGATGTAGAGCAGGGCGTGCACCATGTCGTGGGCGCGGGTCCCGGCCAGGGCCCGCTCCAGGTGGCTCTCGAACTCGCGCCGGTTGATGAGTCCGGTCAGGGGATCGTGGCTGGATTCCCAGGACAGGCGGTTGGCGAGCTCGCGGGCGTCGGTCACATCGCGGAACACCACCACGCCGCCCACGATGGCGCCGCTGCTGTTGCGGATGGGGGCGGCGCTGTCGAGAATCAGCCGCTCCTGGCCGTCGCGGTGCTGGAGCACGGTGTCCCGCGCCAGCGGCACCAGGGATCGCTCCCGGATGGCGATCTGGGCCGGATTGCCCAGGGGCTCCCGGGTGTGGCTGTTGCGGGCACGGAAAATCTCCTCCAGGGGCAGCCCCAGGGCCTCGCCCGCGGGCCAGCCGGTGAGTCGCTCGGCCGCCGGGTTCATGCGCTGCACGCGCCCGTCGAGATCGGTGGCGATGACGCCGTCGCCGATGGACTGCAGGGTCACGTCGGCCAGCTCGCGCTGCCGCTCCAGGTGCTGCTCGATCGCCGCCTGCCGCGCCTGGTGGCGCGCCAGCAGGAGCATGGCCGCGAGCGTTCCCAGCAGCAGCAGGCCGGCGAGCGGCAGCAGCCAGGCCGCGACCGCCCGGTGGCGCGCCTCCACCGCGGCCAGGGGCAGCTCCCGCACCAGCTTCCAGTGGCTGTCGCCGCTGACGATGCGGCCGCCCGGGAAGCCGCCGGGGCCCGAATCCCGGGACAGGGGCAGGGTGGTGAAGGTGTAGAGGCTCCCGTCGCTGCGGAACTGGCCGTTTCCGCTCTCCTGCAGCCGGGCCCACGCCTCCGGGTGCAGGCGGGCGAAGCTGAGCCCGCGCCGATCGTCGTACATGAAGGCCCAGTCGGCGCCGGGAGGTCCGCCGTGGAGCCAGTACCCCTCGGCGTTGAGCAGCATGAACCGGCCCTGGATCCCGTTGTGGGGTTCCAGCACGTCGAACAGCCGGTTGCCCAGGTAGTTGAGCACGACGACGCCCAGGCGCTGTCCGGAGGCGTCGAACAGGGGGGCGGCAAAGCGCAGCATCGGCTTGGGGGGCTGCTCCAGGCGGCCGTGCTCGATATTGAGATCGAAGGGGGAGATGTAGATCTGCCCGCGCCCCAGCGTCATGGCGGCGTCGAAGTAGTAGCGCTGCGCCTTGGGCTGGAGCGCCTCGGGGGGGACAATCTCGGGGTTGCCGTCACCCAGGTTGACGCGCAGCCGCTCCATGCCCCCGGCATCCAGGAAGCGGATCTGGTCGTAGACGTCGCGGCGCAGGGAGAAGAGCCGGAAAGTCTCGGCCAATGCCGCGGACGGGAACTGCACCGGCGTTTCCGGGAGCGAGGCGAGGTAGAGATCGGCGAGGAAGCGGAGATCGGATATGACCGTTCCGAGGGTCTCGCCGGTCAGCGCCCGCTGCCGTTCCACGGCCTGGTTCTGGCCGACCTCGAGCTGGGTGAGCTCGGGCTCGGTCAGCGCGCTGTAGGCGGTGTAGCCGCTGAAGGCGATCGCCGCCGCGAACGGCAGGTAGAAGAGCAGGAGCTGGCGTCTGAGGCAGGCCCACATCTCTCACCTCCCGTATGAACGTGGCTGCCGGTTCCGCCGGCGCCTGCCGGAACGGATGCCCGCGGAACCCGGCGGATTCCGCGGGATGCGCTGCATCCAACCCGGCGGCGGGCGGCCCTGTCCGGCACCCCGGCCCGGCTCGCCGGCGGGGGGCTGCGGGGTCGCTCCCCGGGCTGGCGCTCAGTCCTGCTCCTCGAGATTGGTGACGCACAGCACATCACGCATGTTCTCGATCAGCAGCTGCAGCTGCTTGTTGCGTACCCGGCAGTATACCCGGGTTCCCTCCTTGCGGGAGGAGACGATGTGCTTGGAGCGCAGCACCTCCAGGTGCTGGGAGATGTTGCTCTGGGTGGTGCCGACCCGGTCGAGTATCTCCTGCACGGTGAGCTCCTGCTCCCCCAGGGCGCAGAGAATCCTCCAGCGCACCGGGTGGGCCATGGCCTTGAGGGCGTTGGCGGTGAGGATCGGATCGTCTTCCTGGTCGATTTCAGGTATGTCTGACATGGCTGGAACGGCGGTTGCCCAAGACTTGCGATGATATCATTTCAGCGAATGCTTATATGATAGCACCCGCGGCACTTCCCCCGGTAATTCAATCCTCTGTACCCCTTTCCAGCGCCGCCTGCAGCCGCTTGTATTCGCTCATGTCCTTGGCGATGCAGATGATGGCCCGGATGGCGCCCCCGGCGTCGTGCATGGCCGAGCGGGAGAAGAGCACCGGCACCCGGGTGCCGTCGCGGCGGATGAAGCTCGCCTCGATGTTGGGGATGACGCCGCTGCGGATCAGCGCCTCGAGCCAGGTGCCCATGAAGGCGCCGGCCTTCTCCTCGTCCTCCTCCTGGAAGATGTCCCCCACCGATCGGCCCAGCAGCTCGGCCTCCGGGTAGTCCAGCATGCGGCAGGCGGCCGGGTTCGCCTGCTGCACGATCCCCTTCGGATCCAGCACGATGAGCGCCTCGCCCATGTGGCTGATGAGGTTGCTCAGGTATTCGTTGGCCCGGGCCAGCTCGGCGGTGCGCTGGCGCACCTGCTCCTCGAGCAGCCGGTTCATGTCGCGTTCCTGCTCGATGAGCCGGATATAGGTGGAGATCTTGTTGATGAGCTGGTTGTCGTCGATGGGCTTGAGCAGGTAGTCGACGCCGCCCACCTCGTAGCCGCGCTGCTGGAACTCCGGGGTCTTGTAGGCGGCGGTCAGGAAGATGATGGGAATGTTGCGGGTCTTCTTCCGGATCTTCAGCATCGAAGCGGTCTGGAAGCCATCCATCTCGGGCATCTGCACATCGAGGATGATGAGGTCGATCCCCGGCGCCTGCAGCGCGATGTCCAGCGCCTCCATCCCCGAGCTGGCCTCCAGCACCTGCACATGGAGGTACTTGCCGATGAGCGTCTTCAGGGCGAAGCGGTTGTGCTCGTTGTCGTCCACCACCAGGAGGGTGAAGTTTGCCCGTTCGCCGCCGCCGGAATGGGTGTCGGTCGTCATCCCCTCGTCTGCCTCCGTCTGTCTGGTGTACTGCTTCACTCTTGGAGGCCCATTCAGCGAGTCGCCGGCCGGTCAGATGCAAGGCGCGCTTGCGCAGGAAGGGCAGGCCCCCTTTCAAGCAAGCGCAACGCCGCAGATGGCCGGCCAGCGGCTCGCCCGCCGGGAGCCCCCCGAAAGCACCATGACTGCGTTGCAGCGCTTGACAAGGGAACAACCATTGCCTGCGCACTGCGCCTTGTCCTGGCACTTTCGGGGGGCTCTGAAAGTACCTCCAAGAGTGAAACAGTACACTAGTTCTATCGCCCCAGTAGCGTCCGCAGCGCCGCGCGCAGGGCCTCGGGGGGCGTCGGTCCCGGCAGGGCCGCGCACGCGCCGGCCCGCTCGCAGTGCTCCCGCAGCGCCGGATCGGCGTCGGCCGCGAGGATGGCCACGACCGGGAGGCCGGCGCCCGCGGGATGGCCGCGCAGCCGTTCCAGGCCGGCGGCGCCCTGCAGCTCCGGCAGGTGCATGTCCAGCAGCGCCACCTCGAACGGGGCGTCGCCGTCCAGCGTCTGCAGCGCCTCCTCCACGCTGCCGGCCGCGGTGACCTCCATGCCCCAGCCTTCCAGCAGCGGCGTCAGGCGCAGCAGCTCGCGCACGTCGTCATCCACCAGCAGCACCCGCCGGCCGCGGAATTCACGGGATTCGGCCGCGCCCTCCGGCGCCGCGGCGACCGGAGCGGCCGCCACGGGCGAAGGCGGGGCCGCGAGGGGGGGCGGCGCCTGCTCCGGGCCTTGCTCCCCTTCGCCTTCACGATGGACGTTGAACAGCTCCGCGTCCAGTCCGCTGGTGTCGAAGGTCGGGGGCAGATGGAGCGTGAAGGTGGTCCCCTGGCCCGTGTCGCTGTCCAGCTCGATGCGGCCGCCCATCAGCTTGGCCAGCTCGTTGCTGATGGTCAGGCCCAGGCCGGTACCGCCGTGGCGGCGGTTGGTGGAACCGTCCACCTGGCGGAACGGTTCGAACACCATTTCATGCTGGGACGGCGGGATGCCGATGCCGGTGTCGTGCACGCTGATGGACAGTGGCCGCTCATCGGCGTCCCCGGCGCGGTTGCGGCCCACGGTGACGGTGACGCCGCCCCGGTCGGTGAACTTCACCGCGTTGGCGAGGAAGTTCTTCAGGATCTGGCGCAGCTTGTCCTCGTCGGTCACGATCCGGGTCGGCGCCTGCTCCTCCACCACCAGGTCCAGGCTCAGTCCCTTGTTGTGCACCTGGGGTCCGATGAGATCCACCAGGCCCCGGCAGAGGGCCGCCGGGTCCACTTCGCGCAGATAGATGGAGGTGCGGCGGGCCTCGATCTTGGACAGGTCGAGGATATCGTTGATGAGCGTCGCCAGATCGTTGCCGGCGGCGTTGATGACCCGGGCCTGCTGGCGCTGCTCCTCGGTCAGGTTGCCGGTGTCGTTGGCGGCCAGGAGCTTGGAGAGCAGGATGATGGAGTTGAGCGGGGTGCGCAGCTCGTGGCTCATGTTGGCCAGGAACTCCGATTTGTAGCGGTTGGACGCCTCCAGCTCGCCGGCCCGGGCGATGAGATTGCGGGTGTTGGTGGCGTGGGCGTCGGCGAGCCGGGTCAACTCCCGCCCCAGGTCCTGCAGCTCCCGCGGGCCGCGCCAGGCGAAGACCACGCCCTGCTCGCCGTCGAGCACCCGGCGGATATTCTCCGTGAGCGCCGCGCCGAAGCGCTCGGCGCGCAGGCCGAGCCGGCGCGCGATGACCAGCACCACCACGATCAGCGCCATCACGATGATCACCACCTGGCGGATCAGATCGGTGCGGAAGGCATCCATGTCGGTGGGATCCACCCGCCGCCCCACCCACAGGGATCCCCCCGACTGGGTCGGGAACAGGGGCATCCAGATCACCTGGTTGCCCTGGCGATCCTCGAGGATGGCGACCTGGGGCTGGGCCATGACCTCCCCCAGGCCGGGGAAATCCTCCAAGGCGCTGCCCGCGCTGGCTCCCGCGCGGGGATCGCTGGGCAGGTAGCGGCCGTCGTCCAGCGCCCAGAGGTTGTCCGGGTAGGCGTAGGCGAGGCCGCCGGCGTCGATGTTCACCAGCACCACGCCCCTGGGCTGCTCGTCGCTGCCGAAAATGGGCGTGGCCAGGCGGATGACCATCGGGTGGAGCGCGTCGGTGTCGTCGGCGGGAGCGAACTCCAGCGGGCTGAAGTAGACCCCGTCGCGCTGCATTGAGATGGCGGCCCGGAAGTAGGGAGTGTAGTCGGCGTCGGCATTGGGCGGCACCGCCTTCAGCTCGGCCCCCACCTGGCGCCGGTCCAGGCGGTAGTACTCGCGCCCCTCGCGATCGAGGTAGACGACCCGGAAGATCTCCGGACCGCTGCGCAGGGTGTGGTTGATCCAGTCGGTGAACGGCAGCTCGCTGTCGGGAGGATAGGAGGCGGCCGTCTCCCCGCCGGGCGGGAGCGGCGGGAGGTTGGCGAGAAAGCGCACCATCTCCTCGCGGCTGGCCAGGTAGCGGTGCAGGTCGCCGAACTCCAGCCGCAGGTTCTGCAGGTGGGCCCGCTGCACCCACAGGCCGAGCCGATCCAGCACCATGGGCAGATTCAGGGCGACCACCGCGGCCACGGGCGTGAGGCCGAGCACGATCAGGAAGATAAGTATCAGTGTGCGCAGCTTCATTTGGCGATCGCGGAAGGCGTGCGGGACATGGGTCTGGATTCTGCGCTCCGCGCCCGCCCGCAGGCAAGGCGGCGGGGTGCATAACGTCTTCTACCACGAAGGCACGAAGGGCACGAAGAAAGACGATTCAACCGCAGATTCACGCAGAT
>JAQVKR010000074.1 GCA_028694565.1 Gammaproteobacteria bacterium
TCCGGTCAGCTATGGCCTCATCAGCTACGGCACCGGCGGCGATCACCGCCTCGCGCTGCTTTCCACCCTGGCCTTCTTCATCGTGGGGCTGGCGCTGCTGCTGACGGTCAACGAGCGGCGCGGGCTGCGCGCGGCCCGGGAGGCCGGGTGAGCCTTTCGGCTCTGCCCTGGATTGCGGCGGCGCTGCTGTCGGCACTGGGGCTGTGGCGCCTGGACCGGGCGGCGCGGGCCGCCGCGGTCGCCGACTGGGGCCAAGCCGGACTGAACTGGCTGGACGGCCTGAACCGGCTCTTCTGCAGGCACTGGCACCGGCTGCAGGCCGATGCCGTGGATTTGCCGGAAGCGGGGGGAGCCATCGTGGTGGCCAACCATGTGTCCGGCCTCGATCCCCTGCTGATGATCGCCGCCTGCCGGCGGCCGCTGCACTTCATGATCGCCACCGAGGAGTACCACCGCTACGGCCTCACCTGGCTGTTCCGGGCCATGGGCTGCATTCCCGTGGATCGCTCCGGCCGTCCGGAGCGGGCCCTGCGCGCGGCGGCGCGGGCGCTGGAACGGGGCCAGGTGGTGGCGCTCTTCCCCCACGGGCGCATCCACCTGGACTCGGACCCGCCGCGCCGGCTGCGGCCCGGCGCGGCCTGGCTCTCCGAATTGACCGGCACCCCCGTCTATCCGTTGCGCATCGACGGGGTGCGCGGGCAGGGCAAGACCGTCATGGCCGTGGTGCCCCGCAGCCGGGCGCGGGTCACCGCCCACGCCCCCATCCAGGCCCATGTCACGGGCAAGCAGGAGTGCCTGGAGCGGCTGGCGCGGATCCTCGACGCCTCCCGGGCCTGACCCGGGGCTGGCCGCCGGGCGTCCCGGCCCCGCCCGATCGCCTCATCCACGGAGATTTTCCCGGTCCGCCATCCGATCGGGAATGCCGCCGCCCGGCAAATGCCCCGGGCACCCGGATTCCCTCGTGAGTATCGCGGCTCCCGGCGGGCTCCCCCGGGTTGAATCCCGCCGGCATGACCCCATTTAACCGTTAATCTATATTTCTGCAGGGGTTTTCAGTCATGCGGATGGACAAGCTGACCACCAAGTTCCAGATGGCGCTCGCCGACGCCCAGTCGCTGGCGGTGGGGCGCGATCACCAGTACATCGAGCCGGCGCACCTGCTGGTGGCGCTCCTCGACCAGGAGGGCGGCACGGTGCGCCACCTGCTCACCCAGGCGGACGTGAACGTCAACCAGCTGCGCGCCGAACTGGGCAGCGTCCTGGAGCGGCTGCCCCAGGTGCAGGGCGCCTCCTCGGGCGAGGTGCACGTTTCCAGCGACCTCGGCCGGCTGCTCAACCTGACCGACAAGCTGGCCCAGGAGCGCAAGGACCAGTACATCTCCTCGGAGCTGTTCGTGCTCGCCGCCCTCGAGGACCGGGGCGCCGCGGGCGAGGCGCTGCGCAAGGCGGGCGCCGCGAAGGGCTCGCTGGAAAAGGCCATCGACGGCCTGCGCGGGGGGCAGAATGTCCAGGACCCGAATGCCGAGGATCAGCGCCAGGCCCTGGAGCGCTACACCATCGATCTGACCGAGCGGGCCGAACAGGGCCGGCTCGATCCGGTCATCGGCCGTGACGACGAGATCCGCCGCACCATCCAGGTGCTGCAGCGGCGCACCAAGAACAACCCGGTGCTCATCGGCGAGCCGGGCGTGGGCAAGACCGCCATCGTGGAGGGGCTGGCCCAGCGCATCATCAACGGCGAGGTGCCCGAAGGGCTGAAGCACAAGCGCATCCTGGCTCTGGACATGGGCTCGCTCATCGCCGGGGCCAAGTTCCGCGGCGAGTTCGAGGAGCGACTCAAGGCGGTGCTCAGCGATCTCAAGAAGCAGGAAGGGCAGATCATCCTGTTCATCGACGAGCTGCACACCATGGTGGGCGCCGGCAAGGCGGAGGGCGCCATGGACGCCGGCAACATGCTCAAGCCCGCGCTCGCCCGCGGCGAGCTCCATTGCGTGGGCGCCACCACGCTGGACGAGTACCGCGAGTACGTGGAAAAGGACGCGGCCCTGGAGCGGCGGTTCCAGAAGGTGCTGGTGAACGAGCCCAACGTGGAGGACACCATCGCCATCCTGCGCGGCCTGAAGCAGCGCTACGAGGTGCACCACGGCGTGGAGATCACCGACCCGGCCCTCGTCGCCGCGGCCCAGCTCTCCAACCGCTACATCACCGACCGCAACCTGCCCGACAAGGCCATCGATCTGGTGGACGAGGCCGCATCGCGCATCCGCATCGAGATCGACTCCAAGCCCGAGGAGATGGACCGCCTGGAGCGCAAGCTCATCCAGTACAAGATCGAGCGCGAGGCGCTGGCCAAGGAGTCCGACGAGGCGTCCAGGAAGCGCCGGCAGGACATCGACGCTGAAATCGCCCGCCTCGAACGGGAGTACTCCGATCTGGAGGAGGTGTGGAAGGGCGAGAAGGCGGCCCTGCAGGGCACCGCCCATATCAAGGAGGAACTGGACCGGGTGCAGCTGGAGCTGGAGACGGCGCGCCGCGCCGGCGATCTCCAGCGCATGGCCGAGCTGCAGTATGGCCGGGTGCCGGAGCTGCAGAAGCAGCTGGACCAGGCGGCGGCGGCGGAGCAGCAGGAGTTCACGCTGCTGCGCAACCGCGTCGGCGAGGAGGAGATCGCCGAGGTGGTGGCGCGCTGGACCGGCATTCCGGTCGCCAAGATGCTGGAGGGCGAGCGGGACAAGCTGCTGCAGATGGAAACCGCCCTGCATCGCCGCGTGGTGGGGCAGGACGAGGCGATTCGTTCGGTTGCCGACGCCATCCGCCGCTCCCGCGCCGGGCTCTCCGATCCCAACCGGCCCATCGGCTCGTTCCTGTTCCTCGGTCCCACGGGCGTGGGCAAGACCGAGCTGTGCAAGGCGCTGGCCGAGTTCCTCTTCGACACCGAGGAGGCGATGGTGCGCATCGACATGTCGGAGTTCATGGAGAAGCACTCCGTGGCCCGCCTCATCGGCGCCCCGCCCGGCTACGTGGGCTACGAGGAGGGTGGGCACCTCACCGAGACGGTGCGCCGCCGGCCCTACTCGGTGATCCTCCTGGACGAGGTGGAAAAGGCCCACCCCGATGTGTTCAACGTCCTGCTGCAGGTGCTCGACGACGGCCGGCTGACGGACGGTCACGGCCGCACCGTCGATTTCCGCAACACGGTGGTGGTGATGACCTCCAACCTCGGTTCGGACCTGGTGCAGAAGCTGGCCGGCGAGGAGCACTACCAGGAGATGAAGGCGGCGGTGATGGAGGTGGTGGGCCGGTATTTTCGGCCCGAGTTCATCAACCGCCTCGACGAGACGGTGGTGTTCCACCCGCTGGGCGAGGCCCAGATCCGCAACATCGCCCGCATCCAGAGCGAGTACCTGCGCCGCCGCCTGCGCGAGCGCGACATGGACATCGTGCTCACCGACGCGGCGCTGGACCGGCTGGCGGAGGCGGGCTACGACCCGGTCTACGGCGCCCGTCCGCTGAAGCGGGCGATCCAGCAGCAGGTGGAGAACCCTCTCGCCCAGGCCATCCTCTCCGGGCGCTTCGGCCCCGGCGACACCATCGAGGTGGACGCGGGGGGCGAGGGGCTCGAGTTCCGCCAGGGCGAGGTCCGCGCGGCCTGAGCGTTCGACTCCACCGCGAAGGCGCGAAGGACACGAGGAGGACTGGAAGAAGAACGACTGTTAACCGCAGATTGGCGTTGACTGACGTTGATTTCGCATGGGCCCTGGATAGGCGGGAGGGGCAGGTTCACTGGGAGCGTACGCCTCCCCTGGCTTGCGACCCG
The DNA here is from genome assembly GCA_028694565.1 of Gammaproteobacteria bacterium. Classification (GTDB taxonomy): domain Bacteria; phylum Pseudomonadota; class Gammaproteobacteria; order DSM-26407; family DSM-26407; genus Thioalbus. The sequence continues at coordinate 3,818 of JAQVKR010000074.1, forward strand.
CCCGGCTGCCGGTTGCCTTGGCCTGTACCACCCGGTCAACGTCCATCAGCGCCAATCCGCGGTTAATCTTCAGTTGCCTTTGCTTCGTGTCCTTCGTGCCTTGGTGGTGAAGGTTTGGGGGGTGAAGGTTTACAGGCCGATGACCGGCCGGTGATACTGGTCTCTCAGACTGGCCGGCCGGATGCATCCGGCCCTACGCACCTACGCAGATGCCCGAAATCCGTCCCGACGCCGAAACCCAGCTGGTGCGCGAGCATCCCGCCGTGGTCTACACCCCGCGGCGGGCCCGCAAGCGCTTCCCGGAGAACTGCGTGCGGCTCTTCGCCACCGAGCAGGAGGCCGTGGCCGCGGCGGACCCCTCCCGCGATCTCCATGCGGCCCGGGTGCTCGGCCCTTCCCGCTCCTCCGAGGGCTTCCGCCTCTACTACCTGGTGCGCTGGCTGGACGAGTAGCGGCGACGGCGCTATGGCCGGCCTTTCTTCGTGCCTTCGTGGTGGGCGCGGCGGCGCCGGAGGCGGCGGCTCCGGTATTCAGAAGGTGCCGCCGTTCCAGCCCCAGAGGTGCCGCTCGGCGTCGCTGAACTCGATGTAGATGCGCTCCGCCGGGACGCCGAGCGCCCCGGATACCAGTTCGCAGAGACCCCGGGAGATTTCCCCGGTCCGCTCGGCGGGCAGGCCGATGCTCTTGAGCTCGAGATAGGCCAGCGGCGCATCGGTGCCGCCGAAGCGCATGTCCTGGCCGGTCTTCAGGTTGACCATCACGTACCGCTCGGGCTTGCCGAGCAGTTCGGCCACCCGGCGCGAGGCCTGCTCCAGGAAGTCCTCGCGGGATCCCGGCTCGGGGCTCAGGTTGGTGCGGACGCTGAGATAGGGCATGGAGAGCCGCCGCTCACTCGGTGCAGTACTCCTCGATCTGGCCCTGCGCCTCCTCGATGCGGGCCTGGCGCTCCTCGTCGGTCAGGAACCGCACGTTGCCCTCGGCGTCGGTATAGCGCAGCCGCCCTCCGGTGGTGAGGGTGTTGAGATTGGCCTGCGCCTTGCGGCAGTTGTCCGCCCGCACCGTTTCCAGGCGCTGCTGCGCCGCCTGTTCCTCGGCGGCGGGCGCGGCCGGCTTGGGCGGTTCCGCGGGTTCGGCGCCCATGGCGGCCGGGGCCTGCGGTTTCGCGGGCGGGGTGACGGGCCGGGGCGTATAGGGATTGATGACCCGCACCTGGCCGTGTTCCGGCGGAAACTGGGAGAAGTGGGTGACCCCCTGATCGTCCACCCAGGTGTAGGTGGTGGCCGCGGCGGTGAGGGCGGGCGCCAGCAGCAGTGCCGGCACGAAGGTGTGCAGGAACGCCTTCAGGCGGATTTTTTCCATGGCATGCAGTCTCCCCGGTTTCATCGCCTGAATATAGACCGAAACGCCCCGCCGGGTTAAGCGGGAGACCCGGCTGGCCGATGGCCGGACCGCGGAAATGCCGTACCGGTCACATTCGCGGAACTTGTCAGGTGGCGAAACGGGAGCGCGGCCGCCGCCGCGGTGGCTGGAGCGCAGTACGCTAGGCCTCGTCGATCTCGTGGCAGAGGCGCAGGTTGTTGGCCCGGGCGAACTCCATCATCTCCTCGTAGAGCGCGGGTGCGGTCTGCTGCAGCGAGGGATCCAGCAGCACGCATTTGACGCCATTCTTGACCGCGGGGCGCACCAGGGGGGAGTAGTGGATGCGGCGATTGTCGAAGGTGGAGAGGTTGCCGCTGATGCGCTCGGCCCAGTCGCTGGGGCGGAACTTGCGGCCATCGACCGTGAGGCCCTCGATGACGATGGTGGGGGTGGTCGTCTTGGTCATTGGGGCTCCGGGTGTCGCAATGCAACAGAAAACAATCAGATGCATGCATAAATTTACCTTATCAATCGACGTGCCGCAAGACGGCACCGGCGCAACGGGGGTGCCCGGCAGTAACCTCCGGATCGCCAAGTGTTTTCCCATCCGGATGAGAGGTTATGTCTTGACCTGTGCGGCGGATAACAGTAGCTTTTAAACTTTCGCACTGCCGCACGCCTCCGATGAAACCGGGTTCAATCGCCGGGCCCGGAGCGGGACAAGGCCGGGCCGGGTCCCGGCTTTGTGGTTTCCGGACTCCGGTATCTGTTTCCGCAAACACTCGTGCCGTAGTTCAGATTAGGATGCAACTGCCCGTATTCACGGGCATTTTTTCTCGTAAGGGGAGTGACGCTGTGGAGCTGACCGGTGCCCAGATAGTGGTGCAGTTCCTCGAGGACGAGGGTGTGGACATCATCTTCGGCTATCCCGGGGGTGCTGTCCTGCACATCTATGACGCGCTGTATACACAGGACGCCGTAAAGCACATCCTGGTGCGCCACGAACAGGCGGCCACCCACGCCGCCGATGCCTATGCCCGCTCGACCGGCAAGGTGGGCGTTGCCCTGGTCACTTCCGGTCCGGGCGCCACCAATGCCGTGACCGGCATCGCGACCGCCTACCTGGACTCCATTCCGATGGTGGTGCTCACCGGGCAGGTCCCCACGCACCTCATCGGCAACGACGCCTTCCAGGAGGTGGACACGCTCGGCATCACCCGTCCCTGCGTGAAGCACAACTTCCTGGTCAAGGACGTGGCGGATCTGGCCGAGACCCTGAAGAAGGCCTTCTATCTCGCCGCCAGCGGCCGGCCGGGCCCGGTGGTCGTGGACATTCCCAAGGATGTGACCGCGGCGCGGACCGAGTACGTCTTTCCCAAGTCGGTGAAGATGCGCTCCTACAATCCCGTGGTGAAGGGCCACACCGGGCAGATCAAGAAGGCCGTGGACCTCATGCTCGAGGCCAAGCGCCCCATGATCTACACCGGTGGCGGCGTGGTGCTGGGCGGGGCCGCCGAGGCGCTCACCGAACTGACCCGGGAGCTGGGCTTTCCCATCACCAACACCCTGATGGGGCTGGGCGGCTATCCCGCCACCGACCCGCAGTTCCTGGGCATGCTGGGCATGCACGGGACCTACGAGGCCAACATGGCGATGCACCACTGCGACGTGCTGGTGGCCATCGGCGCCCGCTTCGACGACCGGGTGACCGGCAACATCGAGAAGTTCTGCCCCACGGCCCGCATCATCCACGTGGACGTGGATCCGGCCTCCATCGCCAAGAACGTGAAGGTGGACATCCCCATCGTGGGACAGGTGGAGCCGGTCCTGCGCCAGGCGTTGCGGCTGCTGCGCGAATCGGGCGGCAAGTCCGACGCGGAGGCGCTCAAGGCGTGGTGGGACCAGATCGGCGAGTGGCGTTCGCTCGACTGCCTGAAGTACGACCCGGCCAGCGAGCGCATCAAGCCCCAGCTGGTGGTGGACACCCTCTACCGGGTCACCGGGGGAGACGCCTTCGTCACCTCCGACGTGGGCCAGCACCAGATGTTCGCCGCCCAGTTCTACAAGTTCGACAAGCCGCGGCGCTGGATCAACTCCGGCGGCCTCGGCACCATGGGCTTCGGCCTGCCCGCGGCCATGGGCGTGCAGTTCGCCCACCCCGACGCGACGGTCTGCTGCATCACCGGCGAGGGCAGCATCCAGATGAACATCCAGGAGCTCTCCACCTGCCGCCAGTACGCCCTGCCGCTGAAGATCATCAACCTGAACAACGGCTTCCTGGGCATGGTGCGGCAGTGGCAGGAGTTCTTCTACCAGGGGCGCTACGCCCAGTCCTACATGGAATCGCTGCCGGACTTCGTCAAGCTGGCGGAGTCCTACGGCCACGTGGGTATGCAGATCAGCCGTCCGGAGGACGTGGAGCCGGCGCTGCGCGAGGCCATCGCCCTCAAGGACCGGCTGGTGTTCATGGACTTCCTGGTGGACCCCACCGAGAACGTCTACCCCATGATTCCCGCCGGGGCCGGGCTCAACGAGATGATCCTGGTCTGAACCGGCACGCCACAGACGGACGGGCATACTGAACTATGCGGCACATCATTTCGATACTGATGGAAAACGAGGCCGGTGCGCTGTCCCGGGTGGCGGGGCTGTTCTCCGCCCGGGGCTACAACATCGAGTCGCTCACCGTGGCGCCCACCGAGGATCCCACGGTATCGCGCATGACCCTGGTCACCAGCGGATCGGAGGAGATCATCGAGCAGATCACCAAGCAGCTGAACAAGCTGGTGGACGTGGTGAAGCTGCTCGATCTCACCGAGGGTCCCCACATGGAGCGCGAGATGATGCTCATCAAGCTGCGCGCCACCGGCACCGGCCGGGAGGAGCTGAAGCGCCTGGTGGACATCTTCCGCGGCCGCATCATCGAAGTGACCGCCTCCACCTACACCGTGGAGCTGACCGGCAACAGCGGGAAGCTGGATGCGTTCCTGGAGGCCGTGGGGGAACTGGTCATTCTCGAAGTCGTGCGCTCCGGAGTGCTCGGCATCGCCCGCGGCGAGAAGGGCCTGCGGGCCTGACTTCACACCCTATTCATTCCAATGCGGGCCCCGCGCCCGTCGACGCTTGATCGATACAGACCCTCAGGGGGAGGACTGAAGAACATGCAAATCTACTACGACAAAGACGCCGACCTGTCCATCATCCAGGGCATGAAGGTGGCTATCGTCGGTTACGGCTCCCAGGGCCACGCCCATGCGAACAACCTGAAGGATTCCGGCGTCGAGGTGGTGGTGGGCCTGCGTCCCGGCTCCGGCTCGGCCGCCAAGGCCGAGGCGGCCGGCCTCGCCGTGAAGGCCGTGGACGCGGCCTGCAAGTGGGCCGACCTGGTCATGGTCCTGGCCCCGGACGAGAACCAGTCGGACATCTATGCCAACGACATCGAGCCCAACCTCAAGCAGGGCGGCGTGCTGGCCTTCGCCCACGGGTTCAACATCCACTACAACCAGATCGTCCCCCGCGCCGACCTGGACGTGATCATGATCGCGCCCAAGGCGCCGGGCCACACCGTGCTCCGAGTACGTCAAGGGCGGCGGCATTCCCGATCTCATCGCCGTGCACCAGGACGCCTCCGGCCGCGCCAAGGACACCGCGCTCTCCTACGCCTCGGCCATCGGCGGCGGCCGCACCGGCGTCATCGAGACCACCTTCAAGGACGAGACCGAGACCGACCTCTTCGGCGAGCAGTCGGTGCTCTGCGGCGGTGCCGTGGAACTGGTGAAGGCCGGTTTCGAGACCCTGGTGGAGGCTGGCTACGCGCCCGAGATGGCCTACTTCGAGTGCCTGCACGAGCTGAAGCTGATCGTCGACCTCATGGACGAGGGCGGCAGCGCCAACATGAACTACTCCATCGCCAACAACGCCGAGGACGGCGAGTACGTCACCGGACC
>JAQVKR010000075.1 GCA_028694565.1 Gammaproteobacteria bacterium
ATCAGCTCGACCACCGCGTCGAGCATCGCCTGCACGCCCTTGTTCTTGAACGCGGAGCCGCACATGGCGGGCACGATCTCGTTGGCCAGGGTGCGGATGCGCAGGCCCTTGCGGACTTCGGCGGCGGAGAGATCGCCCTCCTCGAGGTACTTCTCCATCAGCTCCTCGGAGGCCTCGCCCGCGGCTTCGACCATCTTCTCGCGCCACTCCTGGCACAGATCGGCCAGATCGGAGGGGATGTCCCGCTCCTCGTAGGTCATGCCGCGATCTTCCTCGTTCCAGTAGATGGCCTTCATCTTGATGAGGTCCACCACGCCCTGGAAGTTGTCCTCGGCGCCGATGGGAATCTGCAGCGGCACGGGATTGGCGCCGAGGCGATCCTTCATCTGCTGGACCACGCGCAGGAAATTCGCGCCGGCGCGATCCATCTTGTTGACGAAGGCAAGCCGCGGCACCTTGTACTTGTTGGCCTGGCGCCAGACCGTCTCGGACTGGGGCTCCACGCCGCCCACGGCGCAGAACACCGCGCAGGCACCATCGAGCACGCGCAGGGAACGCTCCACCTCGATGGTGAAGTCCACGTGGCCGGGGGTGTCGATGATGTTGATGCGGTGTTCCGGGTACTGCCGGTCCATGCCGGACCAGAAACAGGTGGTGGCGGCGGAGGTGATGGTGATGCCGCGCTCACGCTCCTGCTCCATCCAGTCCATGGTGGCGGCACCGTCATGCACCTCACCGATCTTGTGCGACACACCAGTGTAGAACAGGATGCGCTCGGTGGTGGTGGTCTTGCCGGCATCGATGTGGGCCATGATGCCGAGATTGCGGTAGCGCTCGATGGGGGTTTTACGTGCCACGACTCTGTTCCTTTGAAAGACTGTTGCCTACCAGCGGTAGTGCGAGAACGCCTTGTTGGCCTCGGCCATGCGGTGCGTGTCCTCGCGTTTCTTCACCGCGGAGCCGCGGCCTTCGGCGGCGTCCATCAGTTCGCCGGCCAAACGCAGGGTCATGGACTTCTCGCCGCGCTTGCGGGCGGAATCCACCAGCCAGCGCATGGCCAGGGTGGTCCGGCGCACGGCCCGGACTTCCACCGGCACCTGGTAGGTGGCGCCGCCGACACGGCGGGACTTCACCTCGACCACCGGGCGGACGTTGTCCAGCGCCTTGTTGAAGAGCTCAACGGGGTCCGAGCCCTTGAGGCGCTCGTTCATGGTGTCGAGGGCACCGTAGACGATCTTCTCGGCGGTGGACTTCTTGCCATCCAGCATGAGGATGTTCACGAACTTCGCGAGCACCTCATTTCCGTACTTGGGGTCCGGCAGGATGGCCCGCTGACCAGCAACTCTTCTTCTCGGCATGGTGTCTACCTTTACTGAATACGCTCAACCACAGGCCCCGCCGACGGCAGCAACCGGGCGGGGCCTGCGGACCATAACCCTCAGGGCGTCACTTCTTGGGCCGCTTGGCGCCGTACTTCGAGCGCGCCTGGCGACGGTCGTTGACGCCGGAGGCGTCCAGGGAACCGCGCACGACGTGGTAACGCACACCCGGGAGGTCCTTTACGCGACCGCCACGAATGAGCACCACCGAGTGCTCCTGAAGATTGTGCCCCTCACCGCCGATGTAGCTGGTGACCTCGTAGCCGTTGGTCAGCCGCACGCGGGCAACCTTGCGCAGCGCCGAGTTCGGCTTCTTCGGGGTGGTGGTGTACACGCGGGTGCACACGCCACGCTTCTGGGGGCAGGCCTCCAGGGCCGGCACGTTGCTCTTTTCCATCTTCCGGGCCCGCGGCTTGCGGACCAACTGGTTGATTGTCGCCATGTTCGACCAACTCCAACCTACAAAATAAAAACGACAGGCCGGCACGGATCCCGGCCTGTCAAATAAGAAGCGGAATTCTAGACATGCGCCATCATGGTGTCAAGTCCGCGCCCCTTGGGGCTCTTCCGCTCACCCAGTGTCGCCCTGCTCACGGCTCCGGCGAATTCAGCGCCTCGCTCAGGGCCTGTTCCACGTCGCTGGCCGTCACCACCGGAATTTCCTCCATGGTTCGGGCCGAGTCGCGCCGGCGCCGGCGCTCCTGGTGGTACGCCTGCCCGGTGCCCGCCGGGATGAGCCGGCCGACGATGACGTTCTCCTTCAGGCCCCGCAGATCATCGCGCTTGCCCTGCACCGCCGCCTCGGTCAACACCCGGGTGGTCTCCTGGAAGGAGGCCGCGGAGATGAACGACTCGGTGGCCAGCGACGCCTTGGTGATGCCCAGCAGAACCGGATCGCAGGTGGCCGGCAGCTTGCCCTCGGCCAGCACGATCTCGTTCTCGTCCAGCACCCGCGCCCGCTCCAGCTGCTCACCGCGCAGGAACTTGGTGTCGCCCGGATCGGAGATCTCCGCCTTACGCAGCATCTGGCGGACGATGACCTCGATGTGCTTGTCGTTGATCTTCACACCCTGCAGGCGGTAGACGTCCTGCACCTCGTTGACGATGTAGCGCGCCAGCTCCTCGACGCCGAGCAGGCGCAGGATGTCGTGGGGATTGGCGGGACCGTCGGAGATCACCTCGCCCCGCTCCACATGCTCGCCCTCGAACACGTTGAGGTTGCGCCACTTCGGAATCAGCTCCTCGTAGGGCTCGCCCTCGACCGGCGTGATGACCAGCCGCCGCTTGCCCTTGGTCTCCTTGCCGAAGCCGATGGTGCCGGAAATCTCCGCCAGAATGGCCGGATCCTTCGGCTTGCGCGCCTCGAACAGGTCGGCCACCCGCGGCAGACCGCCGGTGATGTCGCGGGTCTTGGAGGACTCCTGCGGGATACGCGCGATGACGTCGCCCACCTGCACCTCGGCCCCGTCGGTCAGGTTCACGATGGCGCCGGCCGGCAGGAAGTACTGGGCCGGGATCTCGGTGCCGGCCAGGCACAGATCGCTGCCGCTCTCGTCGAGCAGCTTGACCATGGGGCGCAGGTCCTTGCCGCTGGAGCCGCGCTGGCTGGGCTCGGTCACCACCAGGCTGGACAGGCCGGTGACCTCGTCGGTCTGCTGGGCGACGGTCAGGCCGTGGATGAAGTCGCTGAACTGGATCCGGCCGGCCACCTCGGTGATGACGGGATGGGTATGGGGATCCCAGTTGGCCACCACCTGCCCGGCCGCCACCTCCTCGGCGTCGTTGACGCTGAGCTCGGCGCCGTAGGGGACCTTGTAGCGCTCGCGCTCGCGGCCGTGCTCGTCCAGCACCGCCAGCTCGCCGGAGCGGGAGACCGCCACCAGGTTGCCGTTGGCGCGGCGCACGGTCTTGATGTTGTGCAGCCGCACGGTGCCCTTGGACTTGACCTGCACGCTGTTGGCCGCGGTGGCCCGGCTCGCCGCGCCGCCGATGTGGAAGGTGCGCATGGTGAGCTGGGTACCGGGCTCGCCGATGGACTGCGCGGCGATGACGCCCACCGATTCGCCGATGTTCACCCGGTGGCCGCGGGCCAGGTCGCGCCCGTAGCAGGCGGCGCAGATGCCGTAGCGGCTCTCGCAGGTGATGGGCGAGCGCACCTTCACCTTGTCGATGCTGTGCTGGTCGAGCACCTCGACCCAGTGCTCGTCGAGCAGGGTGCCCACGGGCGCCAGCACCTCGTCGGTGCCCGGCACGAGGAGCTCCTCCACCGTGACCCGGCCGAGCACGCGCTCGGAGAGCGGCTCGACCACGTCGCCGCCCTCGATGTGCGGGGCCATGATCAGGCCCTGGCTGGTGCCGCAGTCGAGATCGGTGACCACCATGTCCTGGGCCACGTCGACGAGGCGCCGGGTCAAGTAGCCCGAGTTGGCGGTCTTCAGCGCCGTATCGGCCAGACCCTTGCGGGCGCCGTGGGTGGAGATGAAGTACTGCAGAACGTTGAGGCCCTCACGGAAGTTCGCCGTGATGGGGGTCTCGATGATGGAGCCGTCGGGCTTGGCCATCAGGCCGCGCATGCCGGCCAGCTGGCGGATCTGGGCGGCGGAGCCGCGGGCGCCGGAGTCGGCCATCATGAAGATGGAGTTGAACGACTGCTGGCGGACCTGGTTGCCTTCCCGATCGTTGACGAGGTCGGTGCCCAGGTGATCCATCATCGCCTTGGCCACCTGGTCGTTGGTGCGCGACCAGATGTCCACCACCTTGTTGTAGCGCTCGCCGTTGGTCACGAGACCCGACTTGTACTGGCGCTCGATCTCCTTCACCTCCTCCTCGGCGGCGCCGATGATGGTGGCCTTCTGCTCGGGGATCACGAGATCCTCGATGCCGATGGAGGTGCCGGAACGGGTGGCATAGTAGAAGCCGGTGTACATCAGCTGGTCGGCGAAGATGACCGTGGCCTTCAGGCCCACCATGCGGTAGCAGGCATTGATGAGGCGCGAGATGGCCTTCTTGTTCAACACCTGGTTCACCAGCTCGAAGGGCAGGCCCTCGGGCAGAACCCGCGACAGCAGCGCGCGACCGACGGTGGTCTCGATCCGGCGGTAGCGCTCCTCGCGGTTGCCGTCCCGGTCGAGCACGACATCGTGCAGGCGCACGCTGATCCGGGCGTGAAGCTCCGCGGCGCCGGTCTCGTAGGCGCGGTGCACCTCGGCGACGTCGGTGAAGGCCATGCCCTCACCGCGGGCGTTCACCCGGTCGCGGGTGATGTAGTACAGACCCAGCACCACGTCCTGGGAGGGCACGATGATGGGCTCGCCGTTGGCGGGCGAGAGGATGTTGTTGGTGGACATCATCAGCGCCCGCGACTCGAGCTGCGCCTCCACCGTCAGCGGCACGTGCACCGCCATCTGGTCGCCGTCGAAGTCGGCGTTGTAGGCGGCGCAGACCAGCGGGTGCAGCTGGATCGCCTTGCCCTCGATGAGCACCGGCTCGAAGGCCTGGATGCCGAGACGGTGCAGCGTGGGGGCGCGGTTGAGCAGCACGGGATGCTCGCGGATCACCTCCTCGAGGATGTCCCACACCTCCGGGCCCTCGCGCTCCACCATCTTCTTCGCCGCCTTGATGGTGGTGGCGAGCCCGCGCAGCTCCAGCTTGCTGAAGATGAACGGCTTGAACAGCTCCAGCGCCATCTTCTTGGGCAGGCCGCACTGGTGCAGGCGCAGGGTCGGACCCACCACGATCACCGAGCGGCCGGAGTAGTCCACGCGCTTGCCCAGCAGGTTCTGGCGGAAGCGGCCCTGCTTGCCCTTGATCATGTCGGCCAGGGACTTCAGCGGACGGCGGTTGGAGCCGGTGATGGCGCGGCCGCGGCGGCCGTTGTCCAGCAGCGCGTCCACCGCCTCCTGCAGCATGCGCTTCTCGTTGCGCACGATGATGTCGGGCGCGTTGAGGTCCAGCAGCCGCTTGAGGCGGTTGTTGCGGTTGATGACCCGGCGGTAGAGATCGTTGAGATCCGAGGTGGCGAAACGGCCGCCGTCGAGCGGCACCAGCGGACGCAGGTCCGGGGGCAGCACCGGCAGCACGGTGAGAATCATCCACTCGGGCTTGTTGCCGGAGTCCAGGAAGGCCTCGATGATCTTCAGCCGCTTGGACAGCTTCTTGAACTTGGTGTCGGAACCGGTGGTCGCCAGCTCCTCGCGCAGCTTGGTGGCCTCGTCCTGCAGGTCCAGGGTGCGCAGCAGGGCCTGCACCGCCTCGGCGCCCATGCGGGCGTCGAACTCGTCGCCGTACTCCTCGATGGCGTCGAGGTAGGCCTCGTCGGTGAGCAGCTGGCCGCGCTCGAGCTGGGTCATGCCCGGCTCGATGACCACGAAAGACTCGAAGTAGAGCACCCGTTCGATGTCCCGCAGGGTCATGTCCAGCAGCAGGCCGATGCGCGAGGGCAGCGACTTGAGAAACCAGATGTGGGCCGTGGGGCTGGCCAGCTCGATGTGGCCCATGCGCTCGCGGCGCACCTTGGACAGCGTCACCTCGACGCCGCACTTCTCGCAGATGACGCCGCGGTGCTTGAGGCGCTTGTACTTGCCGCACAGGCACTCGTAGTCCTTCACCGGGCCGAAGATCTTGGCGCAGAACAGGCCGTCGCGCTCCGGCTTGAAGGTACGGTAGTTGATGGTCTCGGGCTTCTTGACCTCGCCGTAGGACCAGGAACGGATCATCTCAGGCGAAGCCAGGCCGATGCGGATGGCGTCGAACTCCTCGACCGTGCCCTGCTGCTTGAAGAGATTCAGTATGTCTTTCATCGTGTCTCCCGTCGACAGCGATCAGCCGGGTGTCCCCGGCTACCTGCTAACTGTCTGTCGTCCGTCCGCCGGCGCTGGACCGGCGGACGGACACGGCTTGTGCGAACGCCTGTGTTATTCCTGCTCCAGCTCGATGTCGATGCCGAGCGAACGGATTTCCTTGACCAGCACGTTGAAGGATTCGGGCATGCCCGGCTCCATGCGGTGGTCGCCGTCCACGATGTTCTTGTACATCTTGGTACGGCCGTTCACATCGTCGGACTTGACCGTCAGCATCTCCTGCAGCGTGTAGGCGGCGCCGTAGGCCTCCAGGGCCCAGACCTCCATCTCGCCGAAGCGCTGGCCGCCGAACTGCGCCTTGCCGCCCAGCGGCTGCTGGGTGACCAGGCTGTAGGAGCCGGTGGAACGGGCATGCATCTTGTCGTCCACAAGGTGGTTGAGCTTGAGCATGTACATGTAGCCCACCGTCACCGGGCGGTCGAAGGGCATGCCGGTGCGCCCGTCGTGGAGCGTGGTCTGACCGCTGACGGGCAGCCCCGCGAGCTCCAGCATGGCCTTGATTTCGCCTTCGTCGGCACCGTCGAACACCGGCGTCGCCATGGGCACGCCGCCACGCAGGTTGCCGGCCAGGGCCAGCACATCCTCGTCGCTGAGCTCGGCCAGCTCCTTGTGGTTGTCGTAGTCGCGGCCCTTGTAGACCTGCCCGAGGAAGTCGCGCACTTCGGCGACCTTGCGCTGCTCGTCGAGCATGCGGCCGATCTTCAGGCCCAGGCCCTTGGCGGCCCAGCCCAGGTGCGTCTCGAGCACCTGCCCCACGTTCATGCGCGAAGGCACGCCCAGCGGGTTCAGGACGATGTCCACCGGGGTGCCGTCGGCCGAGTACGGCATGTCCTCGACCGGCACGATCTGGGAAATGACGCCCTTGTTGCCGTGGCGGCCGGCCATCTTGTCGCCGGGCTGCACGCGCCGCTTCACCGCCAGGTAGACCTTGACGATCTTCAGCACGCCGGGAGCCAGGTCGTCGCCGGTGATGAGCTTCTTCTTCTTCTCGTCGAACTTCTCGTCGAAGTCCTTGCGCTGCTGCTTGAGCTGCTCGGTGGCGCGCTCCAGCTGGGCGTTGGCCTCGTCGTTGCGCAGGCGGATCTCGAACCACTGGTCGCGGGTCAGATCGGCCAGGTAGCTCTTGGTGATCTTGGCGCCGGCGCCGAGGCCCGCGGGACCGCCCTCGGCAATCTTGCCGAGCAGCAGCTTCTCCACGCGCATGTAGGTGTCATCCTCGAGGATGCGCAGCTGATCGCGCAGGTCCTTGCGGATGCGGTCGAGCTCCATCTGCTCGATCTGCAGGGCGCGGGCATCCTTCTCGATGCCGTCGCGGGTGAACACCTGGACGTCGATGACCGTCCCGTTCATGCCGGTGGGCACGCGCAGGGAGCTGTCCTTCACGTCCGAGGCCTTCTCGCCGAAGATGGCGCGCAGCAGCTTCTCCTCGGGAGTGAGCTGGGTCTCGCCCTTCGGCGTGACCTTGCCCACCAGGATGTCCCCGGAGCGCACCTCGGCGCCGATGTAGACGATGCCCGACTCGTCGAGCTTGGACAGCGCGCCCTCGCCCACGTTGGGGATGTCGGCGGTGATCTCCTCGGGCCCGAGCTTGGTGTCGCGGGCCACGCAGGTGAGCTCCTCGATGTGGATCGTGGTGAAGCGATCCTCCTCCACCACACGCTCGGAGATGAGGATGGAGTCCTCGAAGTTGTAGCCGTTCCAGGGCATGAAGGCCACCAGCAGGTTCTGGCCCAGGGCCAGCTCGCCCATGTCGGTGGAGGGGCCGTCGGCCAGCACGTCGCCGCGGGCGATGACGTCGCCCTGGTGCACCAGCGGACGCTGGTTGATGCAGGTGTTCTGGTTGGAACGGGTGTACTTGGTGAGGTTGTAGATGTCCACACCCGCCTCGCCCGGCTCGGTCTCCTCGTCGTTGACGCGCACCACGATGCGGCCCGCGTCGACGGAGTCCACCACGCCGCCGCGCAGGGCGACGACGGTGACACCGGAGTCGGTGGCGACCGTGCGCTCGATGCCGGTGCCCACCAGGGGCTTCTCGGTGCGCAGGGTCGGCACGGCCTGGCGCTGCATGTTGGAGCCCATGAGCGCACGGTTGGCGTCGTCGTGCTCCAGGAACGGGATCAGGGAGGCGGCCACCGAGACGATCTGCTTCGGCGACACGTCCATGTACTCTACCTGGTCCGGGCTGGAGAAGGTGAACTCGCCCTGGTGGCGGGACGGCACCAGGTCGTCCACCAGGCTGCCCGCCTCGTCCAGGGTGGCATTGGCCTGGGCGATGACGAACTCGCCCTCCTCGATGGCGGAGAGGTACTCCACCTCGCGGGTCACCTTGCCGTCGATTACCTTCCGGTACGGGGTCTCGAGGAAGCCGTACTTGTTGGTGCGGGCGTAGACGGCCTGGGAGTTGATGAGGCCGATGTTCGGGCCTTCAGGGGTCTCGATGGGGCAGACGCGGCCGTAGTGGGTCGGGTGCACGTCGCGCACCTCGAAGCCGGCCCGCTCCCGGGTCAGGCCGCCGGGGCCGAGGGCCGAGATGCGGCGCTTGTGGGTCACCTCGGACAGCGGGTTGTTCTGGTCCATGAACTGGGACAGCTGGCTGGACCCGAAGAACTCCTTGATGGCCGCGGAGACCGGCTTGGCGTTGATGAGGTCCTGAGGCATCAGGCCCTCGCTCTCGGCCATGCTCAGGCGCTCCTTGACCGCCCGCTCCACGCGCACCAGGCCGACGCGGAACTGGTTCTCCGCCATCTCGCCCACCGAGCGGATGCGACGGTTGCCGAGGTGGTCGATGTCGTCGACGGTCCCCTTGCCGTTGCGGATGTCGATGAGCACCTTCATGGCGTCGAGGATGTCGGAGGAGTC
>JAQVKR010000076.1 GCA_028694565.1 Gammaproteobacteria bacterium
GGTCATTCTCGGTGCCGCCATCAACCACTGGTACCACAACGACATGAACTACCGCGCCATCATGAACCTGCTGCACATGTGCGGGTGCGTGGGGCAGTCGGGCGGCGGCTGGGCCCACTACGTGGGACAGGAGAAGCTGCGCCCGCAGGCGGGCTGGGCGCCGGTGGCCTTCGGCCTCGACTGGCACCGGCCGCCGCGGCAGATGAACTCCACCAGCTTCTGGTACTTCCACACCGACCAGTGGCGCTACGAGCGGGTGGATGCCGACACGCTGCTCGCCCCCACCGCCAAGGGCAAGTACCGCGGCCACACCCTGGCCGATTACAACGTGGTCGCCCAGCGCCTCGGCTGGCTGCCCTCCGCGCCCCACTTCAACCGCAACCCGCTCGACATCGTCAGCGATGCCGAGACCGCGGGGGCGGCCGACGAGGCAGGCGTGGGCAAGTACGTGGTGGAGCAGCTCAAGTCCGGCGCGCTCCACTTCGCCGCGGAGGACGTGGACGTCCCGGAGAGTTGGCCGCGCAACCTCTTCGTCTGGCGCGCGAACCTCATCGGCTGCTCGGCGAAGGGCCACGAGTACTTCCTGAAGCACCTGCTCGGCGCCCAGAACGGCGTCATGTCCGAGGGCGTGGAAGGCGCGGCGACCAAGGAGATCAAGTGGCACGAGAAGGCGCCCATCGCCAAGCTCGACCTGATGGTGGACATCAACTTCCGCCTCAACTCCACCGGCGCCTACTCGGACATCATCCTGCCCACCGCCACCTGGTACGAGAAGGCGGATCTCAACACCACCGACATGCATCCCTTTGTCCATCCGCTGTCCGAGGCGGTGGACCCGGCCTGGGAGTCGAAGACCGACTGGCAGATCTTCAAGACCATCGCCAAGCGCTTCTCGGAACTGGCCGGAACCCATCTCGGCACCCGCAAGGACCTGGTGGCCCTGCCCATGCTCCACGACACCCCCATGGAGCTGGCCCAGCCCTTCGGCGTGCAGGACTGGAAGCGCGGGGAGTGCGAGCCGGTGCCCGGCAAGACCCTGCCGCTGCTGAAGGTGGTGGAGCGGGACTACGGCAACACCTACAAGAAGTTCACCTCGCTCGGGCCGCTGATGACCAAGCTCGGCAACAACGTCAAGGGCATCGACTGGGATACCCAGGACGAGTACGAGCACCTCAAGCACCACAACCGCACCATCCAGGAGGACGGCGTCTCCAAGGGCATGCCGCAGCTGGAGGACGACATCGCCGTGTGCGACACGGTGCTGCTGATGGCCCCGGAGACCAACGGCGAGGTGGCGCACAAGTCGTGGAAGGCGCTGGGGAAGAAGACCGGCATCGACCACAACCACCTGTGCGATCCGCGCCGGGACGAGAAAATCCTCTACCGCGACATCCAGGCCCAGCCGCGCAAGATCATCACCGCGCCCACCTGGTCGGGGATCGAGTCCGAGGAGGTGAGCTACAACGCCGGCTGGACCAACATCCACGAGCACATCCCGTTCCGCACCCTCACCGGCCGGGCCCAGTTCTACCAGGACCACGAGTGGATGCTCGACTTCGGCGAGGGCTTCTGCGCCTACCGCCCGCCGGTGGATCTGAAGGCCCACGAGACGGTTCCCGACGCGGTGCGCGCCAAGCCGCACCTGGTGCTCAACTGGATCACCCCCCACTCCAAGTGGGGCATCCACTCCACCTACCAGGACAACCTGCGCATGCTCACCCTGTTCCGCGGCGGGCCCTACATGTGGGTGGCCGAGGACGACGCCAAGAGCATCGGCCTCAGGGACAACGACTGGGTGGAGGCGGTGAACGCCAACGGCGCCACGGTGGCCAGGGTGGTGGTCTCCCAGCGGGTGCCGCGGGGCATGGCCATCATGTACCACGCCCAGGAGAAGAACGTGAACGTGCCCGGGTCCAACACCACCGGCAAGCGCGGCGGCATTCTCAACTCGGTGACCCGCGTGGTAGTCAAGCCCACCCACATGATCGGCGGCTACGCGCAGCTCTCCTACGGCTTCAACTACTACGGCACCGTGGGATCCCAGCGCGACGAGTACGTGGTGATCCACAAGATCGAGGACCGCGACGTGGACTGGCTGGAGCGTCCGCTCACCCCCGAGCGCGAAGCCCGGCTCAACCCCGTGGGCGTGAACAACTGACAAAAGATCATTCACCACGAAGGCATGAAGGACACCGAAGGCAGAGCGATGGCCGAGAACGGGGCAAATGCAGCTCTTCGCGCCCTTCGTGACTTCGTGGTGAGACTCTCTTTGAGGAGATTTTCATGAAGATCCGTGCACAGATCGCGATGGTCCTCAACCTGGACAAGTGCATCGGTTGCCACACCTGTTCGGTGACCTGCAAGAACATCTGGACCAACCGCAAGGGCGTGGAGTACGCCTGGTTCAACAACGTGGAGAGCAAGCCCGGCATCGGCTATCCCAAGCAGTGGGAGAACCAGGACAAGTGGCGCGGGGGCTGGACGCTGAAGAACGGCCGGCTCGAGCTGAAGGCGGGCGGGCGCGCCTCCAAGCTGATCAACATCTTCGCCAATCCCGACATGCCGGAGATCGACGACTACTACGCGCCCTTCGACTACGACTACGCGCACCTGCAGAACGCGCCGCTGTCCGAGGCGACGCCCACCGCCCGGCCCCGCTCCCAGATCGACGGCTCGCGCATGGAGAAGATCCACTGGGGCCCCAACTGGGAGGACGACCTCGCCGGGGAGTTCGCCGAGCGCGCCCGGGACACGAATTTCGCCGACATCGAGAAGCAGATGTACGGCCAGTTCGAGAACACCTTCCACATGTACCTGCCGCGGCTGTGCAACCACTGCCTGAACCCGGCCTGCGTGGCCGCCTGCCCCGCCGGATCCATCTACAAGCGGGAGGAGGACGGGGTGGTGCTGGTGGACCAGGACAAGTGCCGCGGCTGGCGCATGTGCATCAGCGGCTGTCCCTACAAGAAGGTCTACTACAACTGGGAGTCCGGCAAGTCGGAGAAGTGCATCCTCTGCTACCCCCGCATCGAGTCGGGCATGCCCACCGCGTGCGCCGAATCCTGCGTTGGCCGCATCCGCTACATGGGCGTCATCCTCTATGACGCCGACCGGATCGGAACGGCCGCCGCCACCGAGAACCCCAAGGGACTCTACGAGGCCCACCAGGACGTGTTCTGCGATCCCAACGACCCGGCGGTCATCGAGCAGGCGCGGCGCGACGGCATCCCCGAGAGCTGGATCATCGCGGCGCAGAATTCCCCGGTATGGAAGATGGCCATGGAATGGAAGATCGCCTTCCCCATCCACCCGGAGTTCCGCACCCTGCCCATGATGTGGTACGTGCCGCCGCTCTCGCCCGTGCAGAGCCAGCTCGACCAGGGCAACCTGCCCACCGGCGAGGACGGGGTCATCCCCACCGCGGAGGCGCTGCGCTTCCCCGCCCGCTACCTGGCCAACCTGCTCACCGCGGGCGACACCGCGCCCATCATCAGCGCGCTCAACCGGCTCATCGCCATGCGCAGCCACCAGCGCTCCAAGCGGGTGGAGGGCAGCGGCAACGCCGCGGTGCTGGAACGGGTCGGGCTCACCGAGGCCGAGGCCGAGGAGATGTACCGCTATCTGGCCATCGCCAACTACGAGGACCGCTTCGTCATTCCCACCTCCCACGAGGAGATGCGCCAGGAGGACCCCTACGCCTTCCAGGGCCAGATGGGGTTCGGGCCCGGCAACAGCAGTTCCTACGGCATGGACGCGGGCGAGGGCTTCAGCCTGTTCCCCACCCGCCGCACCCGCTCGGAGGTGCCCATCACCTTCGTCCCGCCGCCGAGCAAGAAGACCGAGAAGGCCTGAGGAGAGGAGAACATGCGACTCTATACCGTCATTGCCCGCCTGCTGGACTATCCCGACGAGCTCCTCCACGGCCACCTCGGGGCATTGCAGGAGTGGCTCCGCGATGAGCCCGAAATCGCCGCCGAGGACCGCGCCGCGGTCTCCGAGCTGGTGGCCTGGATGGGTTCGCAGCCGCTGCTGGCCCTCCAGGAGCACTACGTGCAGACCTTCGACATGACCCCAGAGCACAGCCTGCACCTGACCCATCACCTGTTCGGCGACGACCGCGGCCGCGGGCCGGCGCTGGTGGATCTCTCCGAGCACTACAAGGGCGCGGGGCTGGAGGCGATGGCCGGCGAGTTGCCCGACTACCTGCCGCTGGTGCTGGAGTACTGCTCCACGCTGGAGCCCTTCTCCGCCCGGGTCTTCCTGGGCGACGCGGCCAAGGTGATCCGGGTCCTGGCCGCCAACCTGGAGCGCGCCGGCAGCCCCTACGCCCCGGTCCTGCGCGTCATCGAGAAACACGGGCACCTGGCCCGCACCGCCGCCTGAGGAGACACCCCATGAACCTGCACGACTTTCTGTACGGGGCCTACCCCTACCTGGCGGGAACCATCTTCCTGCTGGGCAACTGGATCCGCTTCGACCGCGAACAGTACACCTGGAAAAGCGACTCGAGCCAGATCCTCTCCAACCGCAACATGCGCCTGGCGAGCAACCTGTTCCACGTGGGCATCATCGCCATCTTCCTCGGCCACCTGGTGGGCCTGCTGACCCCCCACGGGCTGTTCCTGGCGCTGGGCGTGTCGGACATGCTGCACCAGTACGTGGCCATCGCCGCCGGCAGCGTATTCGGCACGCTGTGCCTCATCGGCGGCGTGCTGCTGTGGCTGCGCCGGCTCACCAACCCGCGGGTGCGCCACGTCTCCCGCCAACGCGACATCTTCGTGCTCGGCTGGATCCTGGTCACCCTGCTGCTGGGCCTCTCGACCATCCCCTTCTCCCTGCACCATGCGGCCAACGGGGACGCCTCGGTGATGATTGCGCTCGCCGAATGGGCCCAGAGCGTGTTCACCCTGAACGCCAACCCGGACCTGCTGCGGGGCGTGGACCTGATTTTCAGAATCCACCTCTTCTTCGGCATGACCGTGTTCCTCATCTTCCCCTTCACCCGGCTGGTCCATGTCTGGAGCGTACCGCTCGGCTACCTGGGCAGGGCCTACCAGATCGTGCGGCGCAAGCAGGTGCCGGCGCGCTGAGCCCATCCGGCGCCCCGGCGGCATTCACCGTCGGGGCGCCCCGGCCGGTTTCCCGATCCGGCCCTTCCGCCGCATGGGCGGGCCGGACCCGCCACTACCCCATTCGTGATAGTCGCCCGCGACACTTAACCTGCATTGGATATACTTCTTTACTGGCGGGAGAGCTAACATCCCTCGCCAGGGGACGGCAAAGATGCATGTCCGGCACGCGGTTCCCGTCCCGGCAAGCGGACCAGGAGAGCACGATCATGGCGATGCAGACCAATCCCTATGCCCACCGGATCAAAACCATCAATGTCGACGGCCGTCCGGTGGAGACCGATTCCGAAGGCTACCTGCAGGATCTCGACGAATGGTCCGAAGCCTTCGCCGTCGCCCTCGCCGAAGAGGAGGGCCTGGCGCTCACCGGCGAGCACTGGGAGGTGATCCGCTTCATCCGCGACTACCATGAGCGGAACCACATCCAGGCCCAGGTGCGCCACATGATCCAGCATTTCCGCAAGGCATGGGGGCCCGAGCGCGGCAACAACCACTACCTGCACGACCTCTTCCCCCGGGGCGGCCCGCAGAAGCAGGGCAACCGCCTGGCCGGGATCCGCCGCACCAAGGGCGAGCACTGACGGGAACACGATGGACAAGGGACAAAGGTGAAAGGAGAATGGACAAGGGTGGTAAACACCCTGGTCTAACCTTTATCCATCAACCCTCATCCCTTATCCACAGACGCATGAAACCGATACGCATATTCCGCCACGTGGCCTGCGAGGGCCCCGGCTACCTGGCCACCTGCCTCGACCGGGCCGGCATCCCCTGGGAACTGGTGGCCGTGGACGCGGGCGAGGCCGTTCCGGGCACGTTGGCCGACGTCTCCGGGCTGGTGTTCATGGGCGGGCCCATGAGCGTCAACGATCCCCTGCCCTGGGTTGGCGCCGAACTGGCCCTGATCCGCCGGGCGGCGGACGCGGGCGTGCCGGTTCTGGGCCACTGCCTCGGCGGCCAGCTGATCGCCAAGGCGCTGGACGGCTCGGTGGGGCCGAACGCGGTGCGGGAGATCGGCTGGCACCCGGTGGAGCGGCTGCCGGACACGGACGCCTGGCTGGAGGGGCTGCCGGCCAGTTTCACGGCTTTCCACTGGCACGGCGAAACCTTCACCCTCCCGGCGGGGGCCGCGCCCCTGCTCCGCAGCGCGCACTGCGGGAACCAGGCCTTCGCCATCGGCAACATCCTCTCCCTCCAGTGCCACGTGGAGATGACCGCCCCGATGGTGCGCGAGTGGGCCGCGCTCTACCGCGATGAACTGGACGATCCCTCCCCCGCGGTCCAGGATTCCGGAGAGATGCTCGCGGATATCGAGACCCGCGTGGCCGGACAGCAGGCCGCCGCGGATCGCCTCTACCGTCGGTGGCTGCGCCCCATCATCGGCTGACGCCCCACCCCGGGACCTGTCCGGAGGAAACGAAATGAGCCGGGAAACGGACCGCAGACTGGCCGAGCGGGTACGCAGCGCCTGCATCGAGGCGGCGCTCGCCGGTTATGAAAACGCCTCCATCTCCGGGCTGTGCCACGAGGGCGCCTGGGAGGCGGCCATAAGCGCCATCCGCATGGCCGATCTCGATGAAGTGCTGACCAGCCGGCCCAACGCTCCCGACCAGCCGTAACCCGGCGGCCGGAACCGGCGCGCGGTTCGATCCCGGCCGGACGCGGGCCGGCGGCGGCGCTGTCCCCGTTCGCGGAATTTGCCGTTCCACGGCCCCCCGCCCCGCCCGTCCGCCGCCCGTGCATGAACCCGCCGCCCGCGGACGAACCTGACGCAGGCGCGGCCTCCCCGGTCACGGACAAATATCAGTTTATATATCGTCGGGTTTCCGACATATTCGCGAACCCGCCATTGCCGCGAATGGAAGCGGGGGAATGCCGACGCCCGATTTCCGCCCTACCGCCCTGAAAGTTATTGATTCATGCATTGCAACATACAAAATACTTATTTCGAAAAACATAATATTTGATTTCAACGCTGTTCAAATGCCCTCTAGGATGCCTGGTGCCAATCGTTTTACCGACTGGGAGTCGGTCCGGTTGTGGCGCAGGACGGTCCTTGATCCGCCCGACTCCCGGGAACAAAACAGATCCCTGATTCAGCAACGTCAGGGTGCCAGATCTTTGATTCGGGGGAGGATTCGAATGGTCATCGGACTGTCGCTGGTGCTTGGATGTGCAATCCTGGCGCTGGCCTATGGAGTGTTTACCGCACGCTGGGTCAACGCCCAGCCCGCCGGCGACGAGGCCATGCGCCGCATCGCCCATGCCATCGAGGTCGGTGCCAGCGCCTATCTCCGACGCCAGTACACCACCATCGGCATGGTCGGCCTGCTGCTGTTCGTCGTCCTGTACGTGCTGCTGGACCCCCCCACCGCCTGGGGCTTCGCCATCGGCGCGGTGCTCTCCGGCGCCGCGGGCTTCATCGGCATGAACGTGTCGGTGCGCGCCAACGTGCGCACCACCGAGGCGGCCAAGCAGGGACTCAACCCGGCCCACCAGGTCGCCTTCCGCGGCGGCGCGGTCACCGGGCTGCTGGTGGTGGGCCTGGCCCTGCTGGGCGTGGGCGGCTACTACAGCCTGCTGGCCGCCGGCACCGAGCCCGGCGAGACGGTCCGACTCGCCCCCCTGGTGGGGCTGGCCTTCGGCGGCTCCCTCATCTCCATCTTCGCCCGGCTCGGCGGCGGCATCTTCACCAAGGGCGCCGACGTGGGCGCGGACCTGGTGGGCAAGGTGGAAGCCGGCATTCCCGAGGACGACCCGCGCAACCCCGCCGTCATCGCCGACAACGTGGGTGACAACGTGGGCGACTGCGCCGGCATGGCCGCGGACCTGTTCGAGACCTACGCGGTCACCCTCATCGCCACCATGATGCTGGGCGCGCTGTCCATGGCCGACGCCGGGCCCAATGCCGTCCTCTACCCGCTGGTCCTGGGCGGCGTCTCCATCATCGCCTCCATCGTCGGCACCTTCTTCGTCTCCGTCGGCCCCGACGGCAAGGTGATGCGCGCCCTCTACCGGGGACTGATCGTGTCCGGCCTGCTCGCCGCGGCGGCCTTCTACCCGGTCACCGCCTGGCTGATGGGGGATGCCACCGGGTTCTCCGTGGGCGACCTCTACGGTTCGGCGCTGGTGGGCCTGGCCGTGACCGCCGCCATCGTGGTCATCACCGACTACTACACCGCCACCGGCTTCCCGCCCGTGCGCCACTTGGCCGCCGCCTCCACCACGGGCCACGCCACCAACATCATCGCCGGGCTGGCGCTGTCCATGCGCTCCACCGCCGGCCCGCTGCTGGTCATCTGCGCCGGCATCTGGGGCGCCTACGCCCTGGCCGGCCTCTACGGCATCGCGGTGGCGGCAACGGCCATGCTCTCCATGACCGGCATCGTGGTGGCGACCGACGCCTACGGTCCCATCACCGACAACGCCGGCGGCATCGCCGAGATGGCGGAGCTGCCCAAGGAGATCCGCAACACCACCGACGCCCTGGACGCGGTGGGCAACACCACCAAGGCGGTCACCAAGGGCTACGCCATCGGCTCGGCCGGCCTCGCGGCCCTGGTGCTGTTCGCCGACTACACCCGCGAGCTGAGCGTCCACACCGGCGTGCAGACCACCTTCGACCTCTCCAACCACCAGGTGATCATCGGCCTGTTCATCGGCGGGCTCATTCCCTACCTGTTCGGCGCCATGGCCATGGAGTCCGTGGGCCGCGCCGCCGGCGCGGTGGTGCGCGAGGTGCGGCGTCAGTTCCGGGACATTCCCGGCATCATGGAGCGCACCACCGAGCCCGACTACTCCCGCGCCGTCGACCTGCTCACCAAGTCGGCCATCCGCGAGATGATCGTTCCCTCCCTGCTGCCGGTGGCGGTCCCGCTGCTGGTGGGCCTGCTGCTGAGCCCCCAGGCGCTGGGCGGCGTCCTCCTCGGCTCCATCGTCACCGGCCTGTT
>JAQVKR010000077.1 GCA_028694565.1 Gammaproteobacteria bacterium
GGTGCTACTGGCCATCTACCGCGCCATCCGCCGCAAGGAAACCGCCGCGGAGCGGGTCAAGGCCCCGGCCGGACAGGGCGCGGGCGCCGCCTCGGCTGGCGCCGTGGCCAGCCGCAACGACTGATTCACTGACAATGAACTGACAAAGAGGAGCACGGACGATGGGACTGTTCGGACGCAAGAAGAGCAATGACGGCGGTGATGCCCGGCCCCAGGGCAGCATTACCCTGGAGGATGGCAGCAGCGTGAGCGTCGCGCAGGTGGTGGACTGCATCGGCGACTCCTGCCCGCGCCCGCAGCTGATGACCAAGAAGGCGGTGGGCAACGCCGCCTCCGGCGATGTCATCGAGGTGCGCATTGACAACCCCACCTCCATGGAGGCCATTCCGCCCATGATGCCCGACCTCGGCGCCCGCCACCTCGGGACGGTGAAGTCGGGACGCTACTGGAGCGTGGTGGTGGCGAAGAACTAGCAGCCAACAAGGAACAGCATTATGGGAACTGGCCATCTGCAGATGTGGATCTTCTCGGCGCTGGTGACGCTGCTCACCGTCGGCGGCATCGCCTACATCTTCATCGCCCAGCCGGAGTACCTGCGCGCCGACCGCGACGGGGTTCCGTACTTCAGTCCCCAGGTGGAGAACCCGATCACCGGGGAAGCCATCGACATGGGCACCCTGGTGCGCCATTACCGCGGAGAGACGCCATGAGCCTCGATCTGGAAACCCTGGTCCAGCTGGCGGCGTTCGCGGTGGCGTTCTACGCCATGTTCATCAACTTCACCAAGGATCCCTTCTGAGCCGGAGGTCGTCATGAACACCCGTCAGATGCTGATGTTCTGTGCCGGCAGCCTGGCCCTGAGTCTCGGCGCCGCCGCCGTGCTCTTTCCCTTCGCCTCGGTGAGCATGGAGACCCTGCAGGCTTCGCGCAGCGCCCAGCCGGTGGAAACCCTGGGCGAGGTGGACCTGGGACCCGACTTCGGCACGGTGCCGGTGACCGAGCTGGTGGGGTACTACATCGAGAATCCCCCGGCGCCGCCCGAGCCGGGCGCGGCCGCCGCCCCGAAGCGGCAGCAGTTCGGCGGCTGCTAGTGCGGAGAAGCCTCCACCATGGCCTGCTGCCGGCATTGCTGCTGGCGGCCGCCGGCCCCGCCGGCGCGGAGCTCGTGTACGTGGACTCGGCCGCCGACCCGACAGCCGTCGTCGCCGTGGATACCCGGCCCGAGCCGGCCTGCCTCGAGCGCAGCCTGGACGGGGCCCGCTGCCTGCCGACCGAGACGTTCCTGGGGCCGCAGCGGCGGCTGGCGAGTTTCCGCGACATCGTCTGGGTCCTGGGCGCGGCCGGTCTGCGCGGCGATGAAACGGTGCTGGTGGCGGGCGCCGACCCGGTGCGCCGGGATGCCGTCGCGGCGCTCCTGCACCTGGCCGGGCAGCGCCGCGTCGAGGTGCTGATTCCGCCCCTGGCGCAATATCTCGGCACACCCGGGACGGCCGCGGGCCCCGGCCGGGTCCGGGGCGTGCTGCGGGACCCGATCTTCACCGGGCAGCCGCGCGAGGGGCTCATCGTGCTGCGCGACGAGCTGGCGCGGCGCCTCACCGCCCCCGGCGCGCCGCGGCTGCTGGACGGGCGGCCCGGGGACGAGTACTGGGGCGGGCGGTTGCGGGCCCGGCGCGGCGGTCATCTGCCCGGTGCCGAGCTGGCCCCGGCCGCCGAGCTGCGGGCCGCGCTGGCGCGGGGAGAAAAGCCTCTGGCGGCCGCGGGCGAGGTGGTGGCCTATGGCCATGAGCCGCTCACCGGGCTCGCCTACCTGACCCTGCTGCGGGCCGGCTACGGCATCGACGCCCGGCTCTACCCGGGCGGCTGGCGCGAGTGGGCGGACGATGGCCGCCTGCCCGCCGACGCGGCGTCCTATCGCGAGCCGGAGGCCGTGGAAACATCCGGCGCCCCGGGCGCCGGTTCCTGGGCCCAGGCCCTGCTGACCCTGGGGGCGGCTCTGGCCGCCGCCCTGTTCGGATACCTGCTCGGAAGAAGGAGGATTGCCTGATGGATCTGCTTTTCATCGTCTCCACGCCGGATGCGCCGCGGGTGCTGCTGCCCCTGGCCGCGGCCTGCAAGCGGCGCGGCGCCCGCTGGGGGTGTTTCTTCACCAACGACGGCGTGGAGGCTCTGCGTGACGAGCAGTTGGTGCGGGCCATGTCCTGCGCCGACACCGCGGTGGCCTGTGAACACTCCTGGGAGCGCTTCATGGGCGAGACGGCCTGCCCGGTGGGCTTGGGCAGCCAGACCAACAACAGCGCCCTGGTGGGCGAGGCGCGCAAGGTCATCAGCCTATAGGCCGCCGTTCCGCTCCTGAAGGCCCATTCCGCGCGCCCGGTGGCTCGCCGAACGGGTCCCGAGGAGCGGAGCAGCACGCGAACACAAGGGAGAAGCCTACGTGAGCGAGAAGAAGAACATCCTGGTGCTGGCGCGCCGCGACCACACCGAGGCCATGCGGGTCGCCGCCGGCCTCACCATCTTCGGCCATGCCGTGCGCCTGGTGTTCATGGGCGGCCCGGTGGCGGACACGCCGGAGAACGCCGAGCAGGCGGAGACGCTGGCGCTGTGCGACATCGAGCCGGAGACCACCGTGCCGGGACAGGAGCTGCCCATGCTGGACCCTCGGGCCCTGTCCCTGGCCATGGTCCGTTCCGACTGCGTGCTGAGCATCTAGCCGGCGGGGGTTTCTTCGCCACCGGAGGCGCAGGCAGGCCGCAGCGGCCGGGCGCGGTGTCCGCCCCCATGGGGGAGCGTGGGCGAGGCCGCCTCAACTTCCCCTGCGCGCCCTGCGTCCACCGTGGCTGACATTGAGATTTTCGGACGGGAGATTTCGAGCGAATGAACATTGCCGTGCTGAAAACCGGGCTGTTTCCGGACCGCGAGACGGTGGAGGAGGGGTTGTCCCACTTCGAGACCACCTACTTCGTCTACACCTACGATGCCACGCGTCCGGGGCTGACCGACGCCGACTGGGACCAGGCGCTCGACGAGCTGCTGGCCGCCGAGCGGGTGGTGGTCGTCTGACCCCCCCGCGCGCCTGTGCCCAAACCATAAAAGAAAGCCAGAGGAGGTAGCACCATGAGCAAACTGCAGCGTTTCATCACCACCGGCGCGGCCGTGGCCGCCATCGGTCTGAGCGGTGCGGCCTGGGCCGCGGCCCAGCCGCTGGTCGACGTGGCGTGGATCAAGGCCAACTCCTGCAACGACGGCGTCCGTGTGCTCGATATCCGCAACGCCCTGGACGGCGGCTCCCAGACCGACTACCTGCGCGGCCACATCCCCTGCGCGGTGCATACCGACTACATGAAGGACGGCTGGCGCGTGGCGGACAAGAACAAGACGCCGGGCCAGCTGCCGTCGGCCGATCAGCTGGAGAAGCTCATCGGCGGCCTGGGCATCGGCAACGATACCCAGGTGGTGATCGTGCCCGCGGGCAAGAACGCGCTCGACATGGGCAGCGCCACGCGCATGTTCTGGACCTTCAAAGTGCTGGGGCACGACAACGTCTCCATCCTCAACGGCGGCCTGGCGGCCTACTCGAAGGATGAGAAGAACCCGCTGGAGAAGGGCAACAACAAGCCCGGGGCCGTTGCCTTCAAGGCCAGCGTGCGCCAGGAGATGCTGGTGGGCAAGGAGGAGATGAAGGCGGCCATGGAGAAGGGCGTGGCGCTGGTGGACAACCGCCCCAACGACCAGTACATCGGCATCAACCGCCACCCGAAGGCCAAGCGCAACGGCACCATCCCCGGCGCCAGGAACCTGCCGGAGAACTGGATGACCGAGAACAACGGCGGCTCGTTCCGCGACGCCGAAACGCTGAAGAAGCTCTACGCGGTGGCCGAGGTTCCCACCGAGGGGGAGGTGATCACCTTCTGCAACACCGGCCACTGGGCGTCGCTGGGCTGGTTCGCGGAGCACGAGCTGCTGGGCAACCGGCAGGCGCAGCTCTATGACGGCTCCATGGTGGAGTGGAGCGCCGACGAGTCCCTGCCCATGGAGCAGAAGGTCGACTATTGATGGGCCCCGCTCGCTCCGTTCGAAGGCCGTGAACGGAATCGGCCGGATTGCCGCGGCGCTGGTGCTGCTTCTCCTGAGCGGTGCCGGCGCCGCGGTTTTTGCCCAGGGCGAGCACGGCCGGCGCTTTGCCGTGGAACTGGCCATCCTGGCCGGCGATGTACGGCTGCTGACCGGGGCGGCGCCTTCGGGTCTCCACCGGCGCGGGCTGCAGGACCGGGTGGCCAGCGCGCTGGGCTACCTGGGGTTGCTGGCCCGGGAGGCGGTGCAGGAAACCGGCGTCGCCGATCCGGGCCTGGACGCCGAGATCGACGCCCTGCGCGCGGCGTTCCGGGGCGGCCGGCTCCCGGTGCTGGCCGACGGGCTGGCCGCGCTGCAGCGGCGCTACCCGGTCGATGCGCCGGACTTCATTCCCGTCGAGCCCACCCCGGCCCGGCTGCGGAGCGGGCGCGAGCTATACGAACGCCTCTGCATCGCCTGTCACGCCGTGCCGGACGCCCATCGGGCCAATCCGGCCCGGGATCTGTTCCGGGATGCCAGGGAGATGCCGCCGGCGGAGTTCGTGGCGCGGCTGCTGGGCGGAGTGCGCGGCGTGGCGCAGAGCGGTCTCGAGAACCCTCTCACCGACGAGGAGTTGCGCGGGCTGCTGGCCTGGTTCCGCCACGGGCCGTCCCGGTGAGATCCGGCATCAGGATCGCGCGCAGGCGCGTCCGCTTCTTGAGCAGGTCCGCCAGGGTATAGCCATCCAGCACCTTGTAGAACGCCTGCAGCGCCTCGCCCAGGAACCGCTGCAGGTTGCAGGCGCCGTCGATGCGGCATTCCGAGGTGGCCGGGTCGAAGCATTCCACCAGCGCCGTGGAGGCCTCGGTGCGGCGCACCACCTTCCCCAGGACGATGGCGTCGGCCGCCTGCGCCAGGCGCATTCCGCCGCCCTTGCCGCGCACCGTCTCCACCAGCCCTTCCGTGGCCAGGTGATGGACCACCTTCATCAGGTGGTTGCGGGAGATGCCGTAGGCCTCCGCGATCTCGCCCACCGTCGCCAGTTCCCCGCCCTTGATGCCGAGGTAGATGAGAACGCGCAGGGTGTAGTCGGAGAACAGGGTCAGGCGCATGGCCGGTGCTCCTTCGTTTGATTAACATGCATACCAGATATTGATTATCGCGCGACGGGATGATATACAAAACATGTATCTCACATACATATAAAGCCATGGGTAAGACACCAATCAACCGTGACGATGTCGAGGCGGCGCTGCGCGAGGTGATCGATCCCGAGGTGGGGGTGAACGTCCTCGACCTCGGGCTCATCTACGAGGTGCGGGCCAGCGAAACCGGCGACCTGCAGGTGGACATGACCATGACCACCCCGGCCTGTCCCGTGGGGGCGATGCTCTGCGACCAGGTGGAGGACGCCCTGCGCCGCGGGGTGCCCGGCGTCGGAACGGTGGAGGTGGACCTCGTGTGGGAGCCGCCCTGGAGCCCGGAACGGATGAGCGAAGCGGCCCGGCGCCAGCTCGGCTGGAATTGACTGCCACTGACAAAGACGGAGAATTGCCATGAACGACAAAGCGGGTGACCGTATCATCGACGTGCGGACCATCATACCGCGGGACCGCCATCCCCTCATCTTCGACACCTTCGCCGCCCTCGAGGCGGGCGAGCACTTCGAACTGGTCAACGATCACGACCCCAAGCCCCTCTACTACCAGTTCCAGGCCGAGCAGGCGGGTCGCTTCAACTGGGATTACCTGGAAGCGGGTCCCGATGTGTGGCGGGTGAAGATTGCGCGCCGCTGGTGACCCGGCCGTGAGCGCCACTTCGGTTCGGCCCGGGGAGCGCGCGGCGGCGGGGCGCGGAGACCTGCCGCCGCCGCTGCGGCTGCCGCTGCTGGCGCTGGGCTTCGCGAGCCTGCTGCTGGGGGTGTGGGCCGGGCTGGTGCGGCTCGGCTGGGCCTTCCCCCTGCCGCGCGCCGAGCTGCTCCTGCTGCACGGGCCGCTGATGGCGTCGGGTTTCTTCGGCACCGTCATCGGGCTGGAGCGGGCGGTGGCGGCGGCCCGGCGCCCGGCCTACCTGGGGCCGGCCGCCACGGCGCTGGGGGCGGTGCTCCTGGTGGCGGGCGCGCCCGCGCTGGCGGGCATCGGCGCAATGGCCCTCGGCTCGGGAGTGCTGGCGCTGACGACCGCGGATGTCTGGCGCCGGCAGCGGACCCTGTTCAACGCCACCCTCCTGGCCGGTGCGCTGTGCTGGCTCACCGGCAACATCCTGTGGCTGGCGGGCGTGGCGGTGGCCGGGGTGGTGCCCTGGTGGGCGGCGTTCCTGGTCCTCACCATCGCCGGCGAACGCCTGGAGCTGAGCCGGCTGCTGCCGCCGGCACCCGCCGCGCAGCGGCTGTTCGGGGCCGGCCTGCTCCTGTTCCTGGCCCTGCTGGTCCTGGGGGCGTGGTTCCCGGAAACCGCCGCCCGGCCGCAGGCGCTGGTGCTGCTGGCGCTGACCGCCTGGCTGGTGCGCTACGACATCGCCCGGCGCACCGTGCGCCAGGCCGGCCTGACCCGCTTCATCGCCGTGGCCCTGCTCTCGGCCTATGGCTGGCTGGCGGTCTCCGCCCTGCTCGGGCTGCTGCCCCCGGGCCTGGCGGGCGGCTCCCTGCGCGACGCCGTCCTGCACACCCTGTTCCTCGGCTTCGTCTTCTCCATGGTGTTCGGCCACGCCCCGGTGATCCTGCCGGCGGTGACCCGCTTCGCCGTGGACTACCATCCCGTCTTCTATCTCCACCTGCTCCTGCTGCATGCCTCGCTGGCGCTGCGGGTGGCGGCGGATCTGGGCGGCTGGACGGGGGCGGTCCGCCTGGCGGGGCTGATCAACGGCCTCGCCCTCCTGCTCTTCATGGCCAATACCATCGCCGGTGTCTGGCGCGGGCGGCGGCGCCGGCGTGCGTGAAACCGTCTCCGCCCGGGGCCTGGCCACGGCCGGCCGGGTGAGGATTCCCGGTGTTCAGCCGGGCCGGGAATCCGGCCCGAAGACCTCCCGGTAGGCGGTGTCGCTGGCGTAGGCGAGCACCGGCAGCACGACGGGGAACAGCGGCCAGGCCACGGTCAGGGCGAGAAACATGAGCCCGGCGATGACCGCCCCCCACAGCACCATGGTCGGCGCGTTGCCGAACACGGCCCGCACGCTGGCGACGATGGCGTTCACGAAGTATGTCCCCCGGTGGAAGGCCAGCGGCACCGAGAAGGCCGTGACGGCGAAGATCGCCGCCGCCAGCACGAATCCCATCAGCGTGCCGAAGCCCAGGTAGAGGAGGGTGTGCCGGCGCAGGACGTCACCGAAGTAGTCCAGCAGGCCGAGGGGGTCGGTGCCGAACAGGAAGCTGTAGAGCACGAGGGCGTCGGTGACCCAGACCAGGAAGATCAGCGTGCTGACGAAGGCGATGAACCAGAGTGCGGGGGGCGCCGCGAGGAAGGCGCGGAGCAGGTCGGGGAAGCGCGGCCGGCGGCCCTCGCGCCGGATGGCGGCGGCCCGGTAGAAGCCGGTCACCAGGACCGGGGCCACCAGCATGAAGCCGCTCACGAAGGGATAGAAGGCCAGCGCCATGCCGAGGTACAGGCTGAGCCAGGCGCCGGCCAGGCCGACGGCGCCGAAGATGGCGGCGAACAGCAGGCTCGGGGGCCAGCTGGCGCGGAACTGCGCCCAGCCCTGGGCGAGCCAGCGGAGGATGGCTGCCGGCGCGACCCGCTGGTGAGCGGGCGGCTGTTCGATACCTCCCATCTGTATTTCCCCTGTCGGTCCCGCGATGGCATCCGTCCCCGGGCCAACCGGACTGCGAATGTGTCGCCGCGGCCCGGGGCGGTGCGGGCGGGGCCCGTTTCCGTCCCGGCAGCCGTGCTGCGGCCGCGTCCGGAGAGTTTCCGGCCCGGCGTTCCGCGGCTGTTCGTCTTGTCGTCGCTCGTGGGGCGGGAACCCCTGCGGGGTTCGCCCTCCGGCCATGGCGCCGGCGTGCGCGAACGAGCTCACCGGTCGCCTGTCAGGCCGAGTATAGGGGACTTCGCCCGGTTTCGCGTGGGGAGCGTACCGGCGGCGGGTGCGGGGAGGGAGGGCCCCGGGCGCTGGGCGCCCGGGGCGGCGGGTTCAATCGTCGTCGTCGTGATCCCGGCGCTCGCCGATCCTGTCGTCGCGACCGCGACGTTCATAACGGTCGTCGTCGTGATCGCGGCCACGGTCGCCGAGGCGCCGGTAGCGGTCGCCTCCAGGCCGGAGGCCGCGGTCGTCCAGGGCCGCCTGGCGGATGCCCGGCGCGGCGTAGTAGGGACCGAGGCCCACGGCCCGGATGCTGCCCCGGCTCACCACCACGGCGCCGGTGACGTCGAAGGGAATGGCCCTGCCGTCGGCGTTGAAACGGCTGTTCACCGCGCCGCCGCCGTGGCTGTAGATGATGAACTCCGGCGCCAGCTCGGCCTCCAGGTTGTAGTAGGCGCCGTCGGCCCGGCCCTCCCGGGCATCCACCATGGTGCCCAGGCGGCCCACCTGGTCGAGGGGAAGCAGGACTCCCGCGGGCTTTTCGAACAGCACGTGGCGGCCCCCGTCGGGTCCGGTGCCGGTCAGCCGCTGCACCCGCACCAGCATCGCCGGCGCGGAGGCGTCGAAGGACGCCGCGGTCCGGCCGGTCCGGTAGTCGCGGTCAGCGTAACGGTCGTGGCTGCCCGCCGCGGCATAGGGGGCGGCGAGAGTGGCGGCAAGGGCGCCGGCCAGGGCAATTCTGCGCATCGTCTGCATGGCGGTCTCCTCCAGGAGGTTCTATCGAATGACGAGCACAGGCTAGCGCGGGGGCCTGAATTGAAGGTGAAGCGGGACTGAAACGAACCTTAATCGCGGGCCTGCCGGATCTTGCCGGACCGGCCGGGCCCGATGGGGACGGCCGCGCGGGGGGCGTGCCGGGAGGATATTCGACTACGGCGCGGGCCTGGACTCGGGGTCGGGTGTGGACTCCGCCGGTTCCCTGGGGCTCTGTTCGAGGGG
>JAQVKR010000078.1 GCA_028694565.1 Gammaproteobacteria bacterium
CCGATCTCACCGCCAGCGCCACCGCCAGCGCGCCCAGCCGGTGGGCCAGGTGGATGGCGGTGCGGGCCGCGGCGTCGAGGACGCCGTACTCGTAGTTCACCCCGGTGCCGCGCCAGAGCACGAAGGCTTCGCGGAAGTCGGTCGCCGGCCACCACGCCCCGCTGTGGCAGCGGGGGAATTCGGTGCAGCCGAGCGCGGCGTAGTTGCTGCTGGTCCAGCCGCCGAGGGCGATCTGGGCGAGCACCAGCCCCAGGGCCAGCAGGGCCCAGGTCCGCAGCCCGCCGGCGCCGGCGAGGGGAGTCGCCGGCGGCCCCTGGCGCAGGGCCAGCCACCACAGCCCGGCGCAGGTGAGGATGCCCCCCAGCAGGTGGGCGGTGACCACCGCCGGCTTCACCAGCAGGGTCACGGTCCACATTCCCAGCAGGGCCTGGAGCAGCACCAGCCCCACCAGCCCCAGGACCGGGCCGCGCACCGGCGCGCGCCGGCGCCAGGCGGTGAGGGCCAGCCCCATGACGGCCAGTCCCAGGGCGCCGGCCAGGTAGCGGTGCGTCATCTCCTTCCGGGCCTTCGGGTGCTCCAGGGGGCGGTGGGGGAAGGCGGCGTTGGCCGCCGCGGTGGCCGCGTCGCCCGCCGGGACCGTGAGCCGGCCGTAGCAGCCGGGCCAGTCGGGGCAGCCCAGCCCGGCGTCGGAGAGGCGGACGAAGGCGCCGAGCAGGATCACGGCCAGGGCCAGCAGGGCGGTGAGGAGAGTGGCGCGGCGCATGGTCGATTCCTTTCAGTTCCCGGTTCCGGCCAGGTGCAGCACCAGCCGCACCACGCCGAAGACCGCCAGGACGAACAGCAGGGTCAGGACCAGTCCCGCCACCACGAAGGGCAGCGGCCGGCCGTGGCGGAAGTCCCGCTCGCGGTTGCGCTGGCTCTGCACCCCGAGCAGGGCGGCGACCGCGCTGGAGAGCACCTGCCAGGGGCCCAGGCCGGGCCCGCGCTGCGGCGCCGGGGCGTTCATCCGCCCACTCCGCGGAGCCACGCCAGCAGGTAGTGATCCGCCAGCAGGGCGCCGAACAGCGCGCTGAGGTAGAGGATGGAGTAGCGGAACACGGCCATGGCCCGGCGCGTGCCGCTGCCGCGGTGCAGTTGCCAGGCCAGCTGCAGGTAGCGCGCGCCGAGCCCCAGGGCCGCGGCCAGGTAGAGGGGGCCGCTCATGCCGGTGAGGAAGGGCAGCACGGTCACCATCACCAGCAGCAGGGTGTAGAACAGCACCTGCAGGGTGGTGAAGGCCACCCCGTGGGTCACCGGCAGCATGGGCACGTCGGCGCGGGCGTAGTCGTCGCGCCGGGCGATGGCCAGGGGCCAGAAGTGGGGCGGGGTCCAGACGAAGATGATCAGGAACAGCAGCAGGGCGTTGGGGTCCAGGCTGCCGGTCACGGCGGTCCAGCCGAGCACCGGCGGCGCGGCCCCGGCGGCGCCGCCGATGACGATGTTCTGGGGCGTGGCGCGCTTGAGGAAGACCGTGTAGACCACCGCGTAGCCGATGAGGGAGACGCCGGTGAGCAGCGCGGTCAGGGGGTTCACCAGGGTGCTCAGCAGGGTCATGGCCAGCGCCCCGAGCAGGGTGGCGAAGGTGAGCGCCCGGGGGGCGTCCAGCGCCCCGGTCTGCAGCGGCCGGTGGCGGGTGCGCGCCATCCGCCCGTCGATGCGGCGGTCGAGCACGTGGTTGTAGGCGGCGGCGGAGGCGGCGGCCAGCCCGATGCCCAGGGTGCCGAACACCAGGGTGTCCAGGGGCACCGCCCCGGGCACCGAGAGCAGCATCCCCGCCACGGCGGTGAAGACGATGAGCGCCACCACCCGCAGCTTGCACAGCCCCAGGTAGTCGCGCCAGGTGGCGGCGAGGGCGATGCCGCGGGGCGGCGGTGGGGCGAAGGCCTTGGCCATGGGCACTCTCCTCCGTGTCGTGACGTGGGCGCCGGCGCTCAGCCGATGCGCGAGACCCTGAGCAGCCGCTCCAGGTCCCTGAGCAGTCCCCGCGGCGCCACCGGCGGGGCGTAGTCGAGCACCAGGTTGCCCAGGGGGTCGATGAGCAGCAGCCGGGGGCCGCCGGGCGCCC
Organism: Gammaproteobacteria bacterium; assembly: GCA_028694565.1. Lineage (GTDB taxonomy): Bacteria > Pseudomonadota > Gammaproteobacteria > DSM-26407 > DSM-26407 > Thioalbus. The sequence continues at coordinate 2,105 of JAQVKR010000078.1, forward strand.
GCGCGCCGCCGCCGGCCGCCAGGGCGTCCCGCAGCCGGGCGGCCAGCCCGGCGTCGGCCCGGGCCCGGAGCGTTTCGTCGTCCCGCCGCAGCGCGGACCGGGTGGCGGGCGCCAGTGCCCCGGTGGTGATCAGCAGCCGCTGCACCCGCGGCTGGTCCTTGTTCAGGGCCAGCCACACCTGGCGGCTGGCGGCGAGCGCCTCGCGGCACGCCGGCGGGCAGTCCGCCCCGGCGAGCAGGGCCAGGGTCCAGCGCCCCCGCAGCAGCGGCGCGGCGGGGTCGTCCGCGGCGCCGGGGCCCGCGCTCAGCAGGGGCCGGGCCGGCTGCAGCAGCCGGCCGTTGTTGACGGTCTCCGCGGGCTGCCACGCCGGCCCCAGGGCGAGGCTCAGCCAGGCGGCGGCCAGCGGCGCGACGAACAGGGCGCCGAGGCCGAGCAGCAGCAGGCGCGGACGGCGGGTGTCAGCCGTGACGGACATGGCCGGGAGTCTCCGTGTGGGTGGGTTCTGGGCGTGCCGCTGCCGCGTCGCGCACCAGCGAGTGGCGCAGCCACAGCAGCGCCAGGGTGGCGGCCAGGGCGAACCACTGCACCGCGTAGCCGAGGTGGCGCTCCGGGCCGAAGGGCAGGGCCGGGGGCTCGCGCAGGTAGCCGTCGGGCGCCCCCGGGTCGAGCCGGATCACGTACGGCAGCAGCCGCACGCCGAGCTCCGGCGCCAGCCGTTCCGGGTCCAGGTACTGCACCAGGCGCGGCCAGCGGCCCGGGTTGGCCATGCCGTCGCCCAGGCGCAGCCCCACGTCGGGCGGCGGGGTGAGCAGGCCCCGGACCAGGCGCTCGCCGGTCGTCAGCGCCAGCGCCGGGAGCCGATCGCGGGTGGCGCCCATGGGCAGCCAGCCGCGGTCCACCAGCACCGCGCTGTGGCCGTCGCCCAGCCGCAGGGGCGTGAAGACCCGGAACCCGGGACGTCCGTCGTGGATCTGGTTGTCCAGCAGCAGCTGCCGCTCCGGGGCGTAGCGGCCGTAGGCCGCCACCCGCCGGTAGGCGAGCGCCGTCACCGCCTCGGCGTCGGTACCGGGCAGGATCTGCGCCGGCGGCGCGTCGCCGGCCGCGCTCAGCGCCGCGGCCAGGGCGCGCTTCTGCGCCGCCCGGTCGAGCTGCCAGGCGCCGAGGCCCAGCAGCAGCGGCAGCAGCAGGAGCGCCGCCAGGCTCGGCAGCAGCCGGGGGCGCAGGCGCAGGGGGGCGCGACCGGTCCGTGACAGGCTCATGGCGCTCTCCTATGGTTGCAGCAGGGGGCCGCGTTCCAGGCCGCCCCGGCGCCGAGGAGATTACCGATGCTGTTCAAGGCCGTGCTGCTGCTCCTGCTGGCGGGGATCCTCCTCAGCCTCGCCACCGGGCTGTTCTTCCTGGTGCGCGACCGCGACGACTCCCGCCGCACGGTGCGGGCGCTCACCGTGCGCATCGTGCTCTCGCTGGCGCTGTTCGTGCTGCTGCTCGCGGGCTTCGCCGGCGGGCTCATCACCCCCCACGGCCTGCTCCCGCCGCCGTCCACGACCGCCGGCGGCCGGTAGCCCGGCGGCTGCGCCGCGGGTCCGTGGCGGGGAGCGGGGAGGCGGGGCATGGCGCGGCTCACAGCCAGTAGACGGTGATGAACAGGCCCAGCCACACCACGTCCACGAAGTGCCAGTACCAGGAGGCGGCCTCGAAGGCGAAGTGGTGGGTGGGGCTGAAGTGGCCGCGCAGGCTGCGCAGCAGCATCACCAGGAGCATGACGGCGCCGATGGTCACGTGGGCGCCGTGGAAGCCGGTGAGCATGAAGAAGGTGGAGCCGTAGATGCCCGAGCTCAGCTTCAGGTTGAGCTCGTGGTAGGCGTGGCCGTACTCGAACGCCTGCAGGGCCAGGAACAGCACGCCGAGGGCGATGGTCAGCGCCAGGCCGAGGGTGAGCTGGCGGCGCCGGCCCCGCTTCAGCCCCCAGTGGGCCCAGGTGATGGTGGCGCCGCTGGAGAGCAGGATCAGGGTGTTGAGGGCGGGGATGCCCCAGGCCCCGATGACCTGCTCGGGCACATCGAAGCGGCCGGCGTCCGGCGGCTGCAGCAGCGGCCACAGGGCCTGGAAGTCGGGCCACAGGACGGAGTGGGTGGCGGCCTTGGCGCCGGCTCCGCCGAGCCACGGCACGGCGAACTCGCGGGCGTAGAACAGCGCCCCGAAGAAGGCGGCGAAGAACATCACCTCGGAGAAGATGAACCAGCCCATGCCCATGCGGAAGGAGCGGTCCACCCGGGCGTTGTAGCGCCCGCCCTCGCTTTCGCGGATCACCGTGCCGAACCAGCCGGCCATCATCCCCAGGGTGATGATCACCCCCGCCACCATCAGCGTGCCGCCGAGGTCCGCGCCGTTGAGCAGCACGGCGAATCCCACCAGCAGGGTGGTCAGGCCCACCGAGCCGACGATGGGCCAGTGGCTGCCGTGGGGCACGTAGTAGGCCGGTCCAGCGTGCGTGTTCATGACTCTCTCCTATCAACCTCGGGCGCCATCGGTCAGTTGGCGCGGGTCTCCCCCAGTTCGAACAGGGTGTAGGCCAGGCTCACGGTGCCCACCTCCGGCGGCAGCGCCGGGTCGATGGTGAACACCAGGGGCATTTCCCGCGCCTCGCCGGCGGCGAAGTCCTGGCGGTGGAAGCAGAAGCACTCGGTCTTGTGGAAATGCTGCGCGGCCAGGCCGGGCGCCACGCTCGGCACCGCCTGCACCGTCACCGCCCGCCCGGTGGGGTTCGCCGCCAGGTAGTGGGTCACGTAGGACCGGCCGGGCTGGACCCGCAGCCGGGCCACCGCGGGGCGGAAGGTCCAGGGCTCGCCGCCGTTGACGGTGGCCAGGAACTCCACCGTCACCAGCCGATCGGGGTCCACCGCGTAGGCCTCCGTCGCCGCGGCCCGGCCGCCGGTCTTGCCGTTCAGCCCGGTCACCTGGCAGAACACGTCGTAGAGGGGCACCAGGGCGTAGCCGAAGCCGAACATGGCCACCGCCACCGCGGCGATGCGCAGGGTGAGCCGGCGGTTGGCGCGCTCGCGCTCCCCGGTCACGGCAGGTTCACCAGGATGAAGCCCACCAGGAAGCCGATGGCCACCAGCGCCAGCAGCCAGGCGAGGCGCAGGTTGGCGCGGCGCAGCCGGCGGGCGTCGCGATGCGGGTTCATGGCCGTCACCTCAGCGCACCTCCGGGGCTTCGGTGAAGCTGTGGTAGGGCGGCGGGGAGGGCAGGGTCCACTCCAGGCCGTGGGCCTCCTCCCACACCTCGGCGCCGGCGCGGGCGCCGCCGCGGATGGTCTTCACCACGATGTACAGGAACAGCAGCTGGCTGGTGCCGAAGGCGAACCCGCCGAGGCTGGAGATCATGTTCCAGTCGGCGAACTGCACCGCGTAGTCGGGGATGCGCCGGGGCATGCCGGCCAGGCCGAGGAAGTGCTGGGGGAAGAACAGCACGTTCACCGACACCGCCGAGAGCCAGAAGTGGATCCGGCCCAGGCGCTCGTCGTAGCGGTGCCCGGTCCACTTGGGCAGCCAGAAGTAGGCGGCGGCCATGATGGCGAACACCGCGCCGGTCACCAGCACGTAGTGGAAATGGGCTACCACGAAGTAGGTGTCGTGGTACTGGAAGTCCACCGGGGTGATGGCCAGCATCAGCCCCGAGAAGCCGCCGATGGTGAACAGGAACACGAAGGCGACGGCGAACAGCATCGGGGTCTCGAAGGTCATGGACCCGCGCCACATGGTGGCCACCCAGTTGAACACCTTCACCCCGGTGGGCACGGCGATGAGCATGGTGGTGTACATGAAGAACAGCTCGCCGGCCAGCGGCATGCCCACGGTGAACATGTGGTGGGCCCAGACGATGAAGGAGAGGAAGGCGATGCTGGCGGTGGCGTAGACCATGGAGCTGTAGCCGAACAGCGGCTTGCGGGCGAAGGTGGGGATGATCTGGGAGACGATGCCGAAGGCCGGCAGGATCATGATGTAGACCTCGGGGTGCCCGAAGAACCAGAAGATGTGCTGGTACATCACCGGGTCGCCGCCGCCGGCGGCGTTGAAGAAGGCGGTGCCGAAGTAGCGGTCGGTGAGCAGCATGGTCACCGCGCCGGCCAGCACCGGCATGGCGGCGATGAGCAGGAAGGCGGTGATGAGCCAGGTCCACACGAACAGCGGCATCTTCATCAGGCTCATGCCGGGGGCGCGCATGTTGAGCACGGTGACGATGACGTTGATGGCGCCCATCACCGAGGAGATGCCCATCAGGTGCACGGCGAAGATCACGAACGGCAGCGCCTCGCCGGTCTGCAGCATCAGCGGCGGGTACATGGTCCAGCCGCCGGCCGGGCCGCCGCCGGTGAGGAACAGGGTGGAGAGCAGCATGGCGAAGGCGAAGGGCAGCAGCCAGAAACTCCAGTTGTTCATCCGCGGCAGGGCCATGTCGGGGGCGCCGATCATCATCGGTATCTGCCAGTTGGCCAGCCCGACGAAGGCGGGCATCACCGCCCCGAAGATCATCACCAGCGCATGCATGGTGGTCATCTGGTTGAAGAACTGCGGCTCCACGAACTGCAGGCCGGGCTGGAACAGCTCGGCGCGGATCACCATGGCCATGGCGCCGCCGACGAAGAACATGGTCAGCGCGAACAGCAGGTAGAGGGTGCCGATGTCCTTGTGGTTGGTGGTGGTGACCCAGCGCATCAGGCCCCGGGCCGGGCCGTGCTCCGGGTGCTCCGCGTGGGCTGCGGTGGTGGTGGTCATGGGCTCGCTCCTCTCCTCGCTTCGTCAGGTTCGCCGGGGGCGCGTCAGCGGGCCGCCTTCACCGCCGCGGGCTGCACCAGCTCGCCCGAGTCGTTGCCGAAACTGTTGCGCTCGTAGGTGATCACCGCCGCCAGGTCGGCGTCGTCCAGCTGATCGCGGAAGGCCTGCATGGCGCTGCCCTCGATGCCGTTGAGGACGATGTCGATGTGCTGCTCCAGGGGGCCGAGGACGATGTTGCCGTCCGCGTCCAGGAAGCCCCTCTCGCGCAGGTGGGCGAGCAGGTTCTCGCCGGCGGCGAAGGGGTGGCCGGCGGCCAGGGGCGGGAAGGCGCCGGGCACGCCCTCGCCGTTGGCCTGGTGGCAGACCGCGCAGGTCTTGGCGTAGACCGCGCCGCCCCGCTGCATCAGCTCCTCCAGGGTCCAGGTCTTCTCCGCCGCCGCGGCGCGGGTGGCCTTGGCGCTCTTCTGCTGCGCCAGCCAGGCCTCGTACTCCGGCTCGCTCTTGGCCACCAGCACCACCGGCATGAAGCCGTGGTCCTTGCCGCACAGCTCGGCGCATTGGCCGCGGTAGACCCCGGGCACGTCCACCTGGGCCCAGGATTCGTTGATGAAGCCGGGGATGGCGTCGCGCTTCCAGCCCAGGTCGGGCACCCACCAGGAGTGGATCACGTCGTTGGCGGTGGTGAGGAAGCGCACCTTGCGGCCCACCGGCACCACCACCGGGTTGTCCACCTCCAGCAGGTAGTCGGCGGTGCGCAGGGAGGCGTCGCGGAAGGCCCCGGGCGGCGTGGCCAGGGTGCTGAAGAAGCTCACGTCCTCGCCCAGGTAGTCGTAGTGCCACTTCCACTGGTAGCCGGTCACCTTGATGGTGAGATCGGCGTCGCGGGTGTCCTCCATGGCGATGAGCGTGCGGGTGGCGGGAATGGCCATGGAGACCAGGATCAGCACCGGGATGAGGGTCCAGAGGATCTCCACGGAGGTGTTCTCGTGGAAGCGCGCCGCCTCGACCCCGCGGGACTTGCGGTGGCGGATGATGGAGTAGACCATCGCCCCGAACACCACCGCGCCGATGGCCACGCAGATCCAGAGGATCAGCATGTGCAGGTCGTAGACCTCCCGGCTGATGGGGGTGACCCCGGGGCGCAGGTTGAGGGCGTAGTCCGCCAGTGCGCCGGCGGGCGCGATCAGTCCCGTCGCCGCGGCGAGAGCGGCGGTGCGTCTTACCATCCTGTCCACGTGATGTCCCCCATGCGCCTGCCCTTGAACTGTTCCGCGGCCCGATCCCCGGCGACCCGGGTATCCGGCGACATCCCTGCAGCACTGGTTATGACACTGATGTTCCGAGCGCCCGGGTGAGATCCCGGGCGAGCCGCCTGCGCTCGTGCTCCGGCAGCCAGGCCCCGACCTCGAGCCGGCGGCCGTGGGCATTGAGAAAGAGCCGGCTCGGGTAGCGGCCGGCGGGATCGCGGGCCAGCTCCACCCGGGTCCAGGGGCGCGGTAGCCGATCCGGCCGGTCGTGCCGCCGGCCATTGCCGCGGTACAGCTCCAGCCGGTCGGAATGGAGCGAGATCACCTCGCAGGCGCTGCCCTGGCGGGCATTGAGGTAGAAGGCGCCGGCGAGCAGGAGCAGCTCCAGGCCGGTAAAGGGGAGGACGGGCCAGGCGCCGAGGGCGGCGACCGCCACCGCAACCATCGCGGTGAACAGCCCGAAGACGGTCAGGACGCGCTGGATGTCGGTCCAGCGCATGGAGCGGTTGGGTTGGAGACGAAATGTCTCACCCGCATCCTCCGCACTGCTTCCACGCATCATCATCAGGCGCTTACCCCCCGGTTGGCTGGGCTATGGGCCCCATCCCGGAAATCGACATAAATCAAGTATGGTTGACGTTGCAAAATCTGACAAGAAAGCTCAGGCATTGTTGCGGAGCAAAATAGAGATTGTAAAACAGTGTGTTAACCAGGTAATAATATGCTAATGAAATGATTGTTAAGGGGTTCCGGCCTCGGGAGGCGGTGGGCGGATCCGATGCGGACGGCGAAAGGATCTTGCGCAAGCGGGCGGGAGAAGGGACAGATCGCGGACGGGGAGATGTGGATTGCCCGGGGCCGGGACGGTAGTGGTGCGCACGGCGCACCCTACAAGGTGAATTCAGGGGGTGGCCGCACCGTAGGCTGCGCTC
>JAQVKR010000079.1 GCA_028694565.1 Gammaproteobacteria bacterium
GGTCCGCGTCGCCCTCGGCCAGGCGTGATGGGCACGTCGCGTCGCTCCTTTGCCCATCCTCCTGAGGCGTGAATGCGTGAATGCGGTTGCGCTGCCTCCGGATTATCGGGGACGCTATTGACGGAACACGGAACGCGGAACACGGAACACGGAACACGGAACACGGAACACGGAACACGGAACACGGAACACGGAACACGGAACACGGAACACGGAACACGGAACACGGAACGCCGCGTCCTCCCAAGCTACTTGAGATTGAACTCCATGCCGTAGCTGACCTGCAGCGGGCAGTGCACCTCCTTGGGTGGCCTCGGCAGGGGCTGGGCCTTCAGCACCGCCTCCTCGGCGGCCTTCTGCAGCACGTCGTGGCCGCCGGCCACCCTCACGCCGCGCGCGCCACCGCCGCACCCGAGGGTGAAGGTGATCCGGATAACCCCCTCCAGGCCGCGGCGGCGGGCCAGGGTGGGATAGAACTTGTGCGCCTCGATGTGGGCCAGGAGCCGGCTGAGATACTGCTCGCGGAGCCGGTGCACCCGGGCCGGATCCGGCGGCCCCGCCACTGCCTGCTCCGCGGCCACGGGCGCCCGGGACGGCTGTTGCGCGGGCGGGGGAGGCGCCGGTTCCGGCCTCGGCTCCGGTTTGGGCCTCGGTTCGGGCCTGGGTTCGGGTTTCGGCTTCGGCTTCGGCTTCGGTTTCGGCGGCTCAGGCGCCGGTTCGGGCGCCGGCGGTTCCGGGTCGGGTTCCGGGATCTCTTCCGGTACCGGCGCCGGCGGGGTCGGAAAGGTGAGGGTCACCCGGGTCTGCTGGGCGAGCATCGGCGCTCGCGCCGCCGGCCGCATCACCGAGTCGGCGACCCAAAGCAGGACCCCGGCGTGGGCGAGGGTGGAGATGCCCACCGCCAACAGGCGCGGCCATCCCTCCCGCCGGCTCATGGCTGCTCGGTGAGAATGTCCAGCGACTCGGCTCCGGCCTTGCGGGCCGCGTCGATGACCATCACGGCGCGCCCGAACCGGGCTGCGTCGTCCCCGCGCAGGCGTACCGATTTCCTGCCGGGGGCGTGGAGCGCGCCGCGCAGCGCCTCCTCCAGCCGCTCCGGGGGGACCACCTGCCCGTCCACCCGCAACTCGCCCTCCGGCGACAGGATGACCTCGACCAGTGACTCGTCCTCGTCCGCGGCGGCGGTCTCCGCCTCGGGCAGCTCGATGTCGAGGGTCTCCTCCTGCACGAAGTGGGCGGTGAGCATGAAGAAGATCAGCAGCAGGAAGACGATGTCGATGAGCGGGGTCAGGTTCAGCCCGGCGCGGGAGCGGCGGCGGTAGTCAGAGTGCATTCGCAACGGCCTCCCGGTGACGCATGCCCTCCCTGTCCTCCCCGCTGCCTTCGCTGCCGTGGCGGCCGTTCCCGTTGCGCCCGATCTGTTCCAGCACCAGCGACACGCAGCGCTGCATGGCGTGGGCACGGCGCTCGGCGGTGTTCTCCAGGAAGTGGAGCAGGATCAGCAGGGGGATGGCGACCGCCAGTCCCGCCCCGGTGGTGATCATCGCCTCCCAGATGCCGCCGGCCAGGGCCTGGGCGTCCACCTTGCCCCCCGCCTGCTCGATGACCATGAAGGCCTTGATCATGCCGGTGATGGTGCCGAACAGCCCCAGCAGCGGGGCGGTGTTGCCGAGGATGGCCAGGGTCGAGAATCCCCCTTCCAGGCGACGCAGCTCCACCGCCCGTACCCGCTGTCCCACGTGGGCCAGATCCCTTACCCCCTCGGCGCGGGCCGCCAGCATCGCCCCCACCACCGCCGCCTCGGGTCCGCCGGTGCCTTCCAGGGCCCGTTCGTCACCGGCTGTGGCGGCGCGGATGCGGGCTTCCAGGTCCTGGGGTGCCCGGCCCATGCGGAGATAGTGGATACAGCGCTCCAGCACGATGGCCAGGCCCAGCACGGAGTAGCCCGCCAGTACCCAGACCACCGGTCCGCCCCGGAAGAAGAGGTCGAAGATCGTCATGGTGCCATCCATTCCATTGCTGCTGCCATCCCCGCCGGCGCCGATGCGCCGGCGGGGCGCCAATCGTGCGTCGGCCCGCGTCCTGGCCGGATCCTTGCCAACGGGATTCTCGCATTTCCTGGCGCCTTGGCGTTAAAAATGCAATCCGCCCCCCTACTTCAGGTTGAACTCCATGCCGTAGTTGACCTGCAGCGGACAGGCCACCTCCGGCGGCGGCGGCGGCATCGGCGCGGCTTTCCTGAGCGCGTCCTCGGCCGCTTTCTGCAGCAGTTTGTGCCCACCGTTCACCTGCAAGCCGTTGATGGAGCCGTCCCGGTTCAGCTTGAAGGAGATGTGCACCACGCCCACCAGCCCCCGCCTGCGGGCGACGGTGGGATAGAACTTGTGCGACTCGATGTGCCCCAGCAGTTGCCCCAGGTAGAGATCCCGGATCTTCAGGGCCCTGGCCGGGCCCGGCTTGACGATCCCCGATGCGGGAATCTGCGTCTTCGGGCCCGTGACCGGCCCGGCGGAGACCGGCGCCTTGGCCGGACGGGGCTTGGCGACGGGACGCGGCTTGGGTTTCGGCTTGGGCTTCGGTTTTGGCGGATCGGGCACCACGACCGGCTCCGGCTCGGGTTCGGGCTCCGGCTCGGGTTCAGGCTCCGGCTCGGGCTCGGGCTCGGGCTCCGGCTCGGGTTCCGGCTCCGGCGCGGGCTCCGGCTCCGGCGTCGGGGGAACGACGACCGGTTCGGGCGCATAGACCTCGAACATGGCCAGCTCGAGAGGCACCAGTTCCAGTCCCGGGGCTGAGGCGGGAAGGGCCCTGGTCACGAAAAATGCCGCTGCGATGCCTACATGCAACAGGGCGGATGCGGCCAGGCCGAGGATATTGCAATTGCGGCACTTCATTGGGGGCGCTGGGTGACGATGGAAAGGCGTTCAAGCTTCTCGGTTTTCAGGATGTCCACGACAGAGACGAACCCGGCGAAGGGCACGGCCTCGTCCACCCGCATGACGATGGAGGTGTCCTTGTCGAGGCCGGACAGGCGCAACGACAGCTCCTCCAGGGTCACGGCCTCATCGTTGTAGTAGGCGGCGCCATCCCGATCGATGGAGAGGGTGATGGGGGGATCCTGGGGCGGCGTGACCTCCTGGTTCGCCTTCGGGAGATTGATGTCGATCTTGCCCTGGGCGATGAAGGTGGCCGTGGTGAGCACGATGGCCAGCAGCACCAGCATGATGTCGATGAACGGGATGACGTTGATGGAGTCAAATCGCTTCATAGCCATGGATCTTCTTCCATTCCGCGATGAGGACCTCGACGCGCCGCAACAGGCCGTTGTAGAAGAGGATGGCCGGTATGGCCACGACCAGTCCGAGGGCGGTGGCCTTCAGCGCCAGCGCCAGTCCCACCATGATGGTCTTGACGTCGATATTCCCGCCCTGGCCGATCTCGTAGAAGGTGAGCAGGATGCCCAGCACGGTTCCGAGCAGGCCGATGTAGGGGGCGCTCGAGCCGATGGAGGAGAGCTCGGTGAGGTTCCGGGTGAGGGCCACGTTGAGCTCGTCGAGATGGTCGAAGCCGCGTACGTCCACGCGCCGCAGGTAGAGATATCTTTCCACGGCGAACCAGACCATGAGGAAGCTCATGAATCCCAGGATGCCGATGATGCCGTAGTCGAGGTTGGACTTCAGCAAGTCCATGAGTGATTCCATCGTGTTCTCCAATGCTGTCCGGCCGCGCTCCGTGTCGCGGCGGTTGTCAGGGTTGTATCCATCCCAGTGCCGTGGCGGTGCCCAGCCCGGCGATCATGAGGGCCGATACCCGGGTGAGGGCGGTTTCCCAGGATGCCAGATGCTCCCGCAGCTGGGCGCCGAGGTGCGCCACGCCGAGGCCGAAGATCAGGGCCGGCATCGCCACGGCGCCGATTCCGAACCCGAAGCCCAGCCAGGCGCCCGAGGCGGCGCTGGCGGCAGCCGCCGCCGCCAGCATGATGGTGCTGAGGGGGGCGCAGGGATTCAACGCCATTCCCATGCCCATCAGGTAGAGCCCGCCCGGCACCAGGCGCCTGTCCGGGCCCGGCCCGGCCCGCCGCTGCAGCCGCATCTCCACGGCGATGGGCTGTCCCCCGTCCGCCGCCCGGCCCGGGCCGGCGGCGCAATGTCCCTTCCGCCCGGTGGCGGATGAGCGCAGCAGCAGACCGGCGGCCACCAGCAGCGTGGCGCCGCCCAGCACCCAGCGCACCGCCGGGGATTCCAGCCAGCCCTGGGCGATGCCGCCGGCCAGCCCCGCCACCAGCCCCACTCCCGCGTAGCCGGTCAGCCGGCCGAGGGAGAAGGGCAGCAGGACCCGCCAGGCCTGCCGGACCCCGCCGCCGCTGGCGACGAAGACCGGTCCGAGGAAGGGCAGGCAGGCGATGTTGCAGGGCCCGGCGCCGAAGCCGAGTCCCAGCAGCAGCGCCGCGCCGAAGCTGAGGCCGACCGCCGCGGCGTCCATTACGCCCGTTCCGTTGCCGACGGGCGGCGGCGGTTCCACCAGCCGCGCAGGGTCCAGGACTCCCAGCGCTTCTGGGCCTGCTTGCGCTGCTTGAAGTAGCGGGGGCTGGCGGAGAAGACGGGGAAGGTGGCGTACTTCAGCTGCAGGACCCCCTGGTCCGGGCAGAACTCCACGCAGCGGCCGCACAGGGTGCAGTCGGCGAAGGTGATGTCGCCCTTCTTTTCGGTGGTGTGGATCTCGCGGATGTCCATGGGGCAGGCCTTGGCGCACAGGCCGCACTTGCCGCAGCGGGGCGAGGGGTTCTTCACCAGGCGCGCCAGGCCCACCTTGCGGAACGCGGCGTGCAGGGCCAGCATCGGGCAGATGCGGCAGAAGGGCTGGCGGGTGGTCAGGCCCAGGGCCACCATGGCGCCGAACAGCAGGTCGGCGCCGACCGAGAGGACCATCACCGTCGGGTTGGCGCTGTCGAAGTAGAGCTGGGAGGTGTCGCCCACCGCCAGGGTGGTCATGATCCGGCTGGGACAGATGGCGCAGTAGGCGCCCACCAGGTCGTGGCTGGCGAAGCCCAGGCCCGAGAGCAGCGGCAGGCCGAAGACCAGCACGCCGAGCATGATCCACTTCACCGGCCGGATCCGGTCCACGATGCCCGGGGCCACCGACTCCCGCTGCTGCAGGCCGAGCTTCTGGCCGATGGCGCCGAGCAGCTCCTGGAAGAGTCCCAGCGGGCAGATCCAGCCGCAGAAGGCCTTGTTGAGCAGGACGAACAGCAGCAGGAAGGTGCCCAGGGTGGTCACCACCGGCAGCAGGCCCATGAGCAGCGAGGAGCCGCCGCTGATCGCCTCGCCCACCCGGTGGGCCATCTGGTGCTGGAAGGGAATCAGGGTGCAGTAGTCGGCGGTGTTCTGATCGTAGGCGCAGGCGAGGGCGGGAAATGCGCCGCTGAGCTTGTCGGCGGTGTAGTAGCCGACGATCACCGAGCCGTAGACCAGGAAGGCGAATGCGGCGATCTGCACGAGTTTGCGGATGACGCTGAGATTGGTAAGCGGGTTCATGGTTCAGGCGCTCCCGCGCTTCTTGTTGTCGTTGCCGCGGCGGAAACCGGCCATGCCGCCGACGAGAAAGCCGAATCCGGCAATGGCCACGCCGGCGGACAGGGACTGCCAGTGGGCCGGATCGGCATGGTAGGGCGCGGTGAGGGTCGTCACCCATTCCCTGCCGCCTTCCTGGTGGCGTGCGATCACGCCCAGCTCGGCCGGCGGGTTGTTCACCCGCCCGGCCTCGACCTCCGCGAAGTCGTCCGGTAGGCGGAAGGTGACCCGGCCGGCGGCATCGGTGAGCCCCTCCAGCAGGCTGCCGTTGCTCGTGGACAGCAGCACCTGGCTGCCGGCGAGGGGCCGGCCCTGGTAGCGGACCAGGAACGACCAGCGGTCATCGGCCATGTAGCGGTAGTGCTCCCGCGGGATGGGGTCGGGCACCACCTCCAGCTCCGTCTTCACCGCCGCGGCCAGCTCCGCCGGGCTGTGCCCGCTCGGCTTGCCGAAGGCGTAGACGTAGCGGATGAAGGTCTCCTTCAGGTTGCCCCAGTCGCGCTCCGCGACCACGGCGTGGTAGTTGTCCATGCCCGTGCCGGGCAGGGCGAGATGGCCCATCATCCCCAGCTCGAGGCTCTGGCGGGTCAGGTCGGGCTTCCAGTAGGTGACCTGCGCGCCGTCGGCGTTGGCCAGCACCAGCATCGTTCCGCGCCGGCCGCCGCCGTGCCCGGCGTGGCCGCCGCCCGGATTCTGTCCCGCCTCCGCCGCCGGCCTCGCGGCGTCGCCGCGCGCCGGCGGCTGGGCGAGGGCGACGGATGCGCCGCAGGCGGCGGCGAGGAGTCCGGCCATCAGGATTTTCATTCGCATCGGTGTCTCCATGGGCGGAGATGGTGCGCCGGGCCCTCCCTGGCCCGGGGGCGGCGTCCGTCCGGCCGGCGCACTCCCTCCTGCCCGGTCGGGCGGCTAGAAGGTGTACCTGTAGGTCAGCATCGCGGTGCGCGGGCTGGCCGGGTAGTAGTAGTACTTCTCCTGCCAGGAGCCCATGGCGAAGTAGGTGCTCTTCTTCACCTCGGTGGCGTAGTGGTCGTCGAACAGATTGTCGACGGTGAACACCAGCGCGTGCGGTCCCTGCTCGTAGCCCAGCATCAGGTTGGTGACGAAGTCGAAGCCCTTGTAGGTGTCCGAGTTGGCGTTGTCCACGTAGTACTCGCTCCAGCTGTCGGCCTGGACGCGGGCCTTGAACCCGGAGGGGTGGTCATACTCCAGGCTGAGGTTGTACTGGTGCCTGGGCGTGAAGGGGAGATGGTTGCCGGAGCGATCGAAGGTGAAGCCGCTGATGACCTCGGAGAACTCCTCGAACTTGTAGTCGCTGTAGGCATAGCCGAGACCCGCCCACCAGCGCTTCCCGAGCCGCAGCCGGCCGCTGAACTCCAGGCCCTTCTTGTCGGTCTCGCCGGCGTTCTGGAACGTGGTGTCGCCCCCGGTATCCAGCACCGAGACGATCTCGTCGCTCACCTTGGTCTGGTAGACGGAGAGATCGAAGGACCAGTTGTCGGACCGTCCCTTGACGCCCACCTCGAGGTTGCGGGCGGTGGAGGCGTCCAGCGCGGTGTTCTTCTGCAGCTCCGACTCGGCCGGGATCTGATCGGCCTGGGCCAGCGAGGCGAACAGGTTGAGGGTGTCGGTCAGCCGGTAGGTGACGCCCAGGCGCGGCGAGAAGAGGTTGAAGGTCTTCTCGGTGTCATAGGACTGGGGATCGTAGACATAGGTGCTGCTGCCGTAGTCGTAGCTCCAGATCTGATCGGTGTGGCTGTCGAACTTGGAGCGGTCGAGGCGGAAGCCCGCGTCCACCAGCCAGCGCTCGGCCGGCTGCATGCTCTCCTGGAGATAGATGCCGTACAGGGTGTTGTGGGCCTCCTCGGTCTCCATCAGGTCGCCGGCGCGGTCCGAGAGGGTCGAGACGATGCGCCCGCCATAGCCGGTGATGACGTCCGCGTACTTGTACTTGCGCGCCTCGTCGGTGTCGTCCACGCGGTAGGTGACGCCGGCCACCAGGGTGCTGTCGCCGATGAGGCGGTGGTTCCAGTTGAACTCCAGGTCGGTGCCGAACACGTTGGTGCCGGGGTTGTCGTTGATGGCGCCGGTGACCGGGTGGTAGTGCTCCCAGCGGTTGAAGTAGACGCGGGGCTTGAAGGTCAGATCGCCCCAGCTCTGCTCGAGCCGGGAGTTGAAGAACCAGATCTTGGAGTAGCGCCCGGAATGCTTCCAGGGATCCTGGGTGTCATCCACCTCGCCGGTGCGCTTGTACTCGTCGAACAGCGCCTTGTCGAGGGAGCCGGGCAGCTGGATGTCGGCCTCCGAGTAGCTGAGCTCGGATTCCCACAGGCCGCCGCTGTCCAGCATCAGGCCGTGCTTGAAGCTCACCTGGTTGGTGTCGAACTGGTTCCAGTTGCGCCAGTCGTTGTCCATCACCCGGCGCGAGGCGGTGACGGAGAAGGCGTTGCTGTCGTTGATGTCGGCGCCGTAGCGGACGTGATAGCTCTCGGCGCCCTCGGTGCCCAGGCCGAGCTTGATCCGGTTGGTGGAGTCGAACACCGACTTGGAGATGATCTGCAGGGTGCCGCCGGCGGCGCCGCTGCTGTAGAGGTTGCCCGGGCCCTTGGAAATCTCGATGCGCTCGATGTCCTGGGTGTCGATGTAGTCGAAGCGGGAGAAGCTGTCCGGGTCGGTCATGGGCACGCCGTCGCGGATCACCATGATCTCGCGCACGCCGTAGTTCGCCTTCTGGCCCGCGCCGCGGATGACCAGGCGCACATCGTAGCCGCCGTTCTTCGAATCGATGAGCACCCCGGGTGTGCCCTGGATGGCATCCTTCACGTTCATCATCTGCGCCTGCTCGATGCGCTTCTCGTCCACCACGGCGATGGCGGCGGGCACTTCCCTGGTCGTGCGCTCGATGCGCGAGGCGGTGACGCTGATGGTGTCGAGTTCGACCTTGTCGGCCGTTTCGGGCTCTTCCGCCCAGGCGGGGTTGGCGGCGGCGGAGAGGGAGGCGGCGATGGCCACGACGAGAACCCGGCGCGCGATGGCCGGTTGATGCGTTGTGATGCTCATGTGTACTGACCCCCGAATGTGTGCGTCAAGCAATTGATATTTGTCTTTTTTATCGTTCAGGCAACTCGTCCAGCAGGGGTCCGTCCCAAGCTGGTGCACCCCAAAGCAAGGAGTGGGCCAAGCCATCCTTGACGAATATCAAGGGGTTAATGGGAGGGGTTCATGCCGTCGCGGGTGATTTGCCGCAAAGGTGTGGTATTTGCCGCACTCGTGCGGCCCGGCGGCTTCGGGCGGCGAGCCGTGGCGGTCCGGAGTGGTGGGACGGTGGCTGTCCGCGGGGGGGCTCCGGCGGGTGCGGGCCGCGCCCTCCCTGGCGCGTCCGGCGTTCCCTGCCGCCCCGCTGAACCGGTCAGAACCGGGCCGACACGCCGACCGTGTAGGTGCGTCCGGGGTTCACCACGATGG
>JAQVKR010000080.1 GCA_028694565.1 Gammaproteobacteria bacterium
CGACCTTCGGCGGCCACGAGGAGCTGCTGCCGCTGTGGTGGTCCCTGGCGCTGGGCGCCTGTCTCGGCGGCAACGGCACCCTGGTGGGGGCGAGCGCCAACCTGGTGGTGGCCGGCTTCGCCGAGCGGTCGGGGCACCCCATCCGCTTCGTGCCCTTCATGCTGATGGCCTTCCCGCTGATGATTTTCTCCATCCTCATCAGCACCGCCTATCTCTATCTGCGCTATTTCTGAGGCCGGGCTGCCTGCGCGCGGCTCAGTGTTGCCGCTGATCGCGCCCCACCGCCCGGGGGGGCGCCTGGGTCGCGGAGCCGCCGCGGCGCCAGCGGTGGTAGCGCTCCAGCCAGCGCAGGGCGTGCTCCGGGGCGTGGGCCCGCCTCCAGGCGCCGGCGGCGTGCTTGTTGGCTTCCATCAGGGTCGGGTAGACATGGATGGTGCCGAGGATTTTGTCGAGTCCCAGGTTGTGCTTCATGGCCAGCACGAACTCGGCAATCAGATCGCCCGCGTGCCGGCCCACGATGGTGGCGCCGAGAATCCGGTCCGAGCCGGGTCTGGTGAGCACCTTCACGAAACCCTGCTCCTCCGAATCCACGATGGCTCGATCCAGGTCGTCCAGGGGAAAGGTGGTCACCTCCACCGGGATGCCCCGCTCGCGCGCCTCCTGCTCGTTGAGCCCCACGCGCCCCACCTCCGGGTCGGTGTAGGTGGCCCAGGGAATCACCCGGTCGTCGAGGCGGAAGCGTCGGAGCCCGCCGAACAGGGCGTTCACCGCGGCGTACCACGCCTGGTGGGCGGCGGTGTGGGTGAACTGCCAGCGCCCGGCCACGTCGCCCGCGCAGTAGAGGGTGGGCAGGCTGCTCTGCATGAAGGCGTCCGGGCGCAGGGCGCCGTCCGGCGCCAGCTCCACCCCCAGCGCCTCCAGCCCCAGCCCGGCGGTGTTGGGCGTGCGCCCCAGGGCGAGCAGCAGGCGATCGAAGGGAACCTCCACCTCGGCCTCGCCCCGGCGGCAGACAAGAACCTTCCGCGCCGCGTCCACCCGCCGGGCGGCGTGGCCGGTGAGCACGGCGATGCCGTCGCGCTCGAAGCGCCCGGCCACCGCGGCGGCGGCGTCCGCGTCCTCTCGCGGCAGCAGGCGCGGGCCGCGCTGCACCAGGGTCACCTGGCATCCCAGCCGTGCGAAGGCCTGGGCCAGCTCGCAGCCGATGGGGCCGCCGCCCAGGATCGCCAGCCGGCGGGGGCGTTCGCGCAGTTCCCAGACGGAGTCGGAGGTGAGGAAGTCGGTGTCGCCGAGGCCCGGCAGGTCCGGCACCGCGGGGCGGGCGCCGGTGGCGATGATGATGCGCCGGGCGGTCAGGGTACGGCCGTCCACCTCCACGCTCCAGGGTCCGGTCAGGCGCGCATCGCCGTGGATGCACTCCACGCCCAGCGCCGTGTAGCGCTCCACCGAGTCGTGGGGCGCCACCTGGCGTATCTTGGCCTGGACCCGTTCCATCACTTCGGCGAAGTCGAATTCCGCCCGGGTCTCGCGCAGCCCGAACTCGGGAGCGCGGCGGATCTCGTCGAGCGCGCGCGCGCTGCGGATGAGGGCCTTGCTGGGCACGCAGCCGGTGTTGAGGCAGTCCCCGCCCATGCGGTGGCGCTCCACCAGCGCCACCCGGGCCTTCACCGCCGCGGCGATATAGGCGCTCACCAGGCCCGCCGAGCCGCCGCCGATGATCAGCAGGTTGTAGTCGAAGCGGGACGGCCGGGGCCAGCCGGCCAGGGCGCGGCGGCGCTTGAAGGCGCCGAGCAGCCACTTGGCGAGGAGCGGGAACAGGCCGAGGAGGGTGAAGGAGAGCAGCAGGCCCGGCGAGAGGATGTCGCCGGCCGACTCCACCTTGCCGAGCGCCGTGCCGGCGTTGACGTAGACGACGGTGCCCGGGAGCATCCCCAGCTGGCTGACCCAGTAGAAGGTGCGGGTCCGGATGGGGGTCAGCCCCATCACCAGGTTGATGACGAAGAAGGGGAAGACGGGCACCAGGCGCAGGCCGAAAAGATAGAAGGCGCCATCGTGGCGGATCCCCTCGTTGATGGCCTTCAGCTTGTCGCCGAGGCGTGACTGGACCGCGTCGTGCAGCAGGAAGCGCGCCACGATGAAGGCGAGCGTCGCGCCGATGGTGCTGGCGAAGGAGACCACGACCAGGGCGGTCCAGAAGCCGAGCAGGGCGGCCCCGGCGAGGGTCATCACCGCCGCGCCGGGAAGGGAGAGCGCCGTGATGAGGATGTAGAGGCCGGCGAACAGGGCCACGCTGGCCGCCGGGTGGCGGGCGCGGAACGCCTCGAACGCCTCCTGCTGCTGCTTGAGGTGGTCCAGGCTCAGGTAGTGCTGGAGATCCAGGATCAGGAATGCGGCGATGAGCGCCGCGACCACCAGCAGGACCAGGGCTCTGGACAGATTCTTGGACATGAGTCGCTCCGACGGGCCGTGTGGCTACTTATACCGTAACCTTCATCCGGAAGCCCGGTCCGCCGGGCCGGCCCGGCCGGGATGGTCCGGGTCGCAGCGGCCCTCCAGGACGCGATCGGTCACCGCGGCGAGCTGGGCGGTCCATACCGGCTTGCGCAGGATTCCGCGCACGCCGGCGTCCCCGGTCGCCGCCGCCGGCTCGACGCTGTGGTCACCGGTCATCAGCACACCCTCGAGCCCGGGCTGCAGGCGCCGCAGGCGCCGGAACAGGTCCAGTCCGTTGCCGTCGGGCAGATGGTAGTCGAACAGCACCAGGCGATAGGGCCCGCGCCGCATGGCGGCCAGCGCCTCGCGACAGTCGCGGGCGATGCGGACGATCCATCCCCGGGCCTCCAGCTCCCAGCCGAGCATCACGCCCAGGGCGGGGTTGTCTTCGATGATGAGGAGATTGCGGGTCATGGGAGTGCACCTCGCTCAGGCTTCGCCGAGCAGCTCGAGCAGCTTGCGCCGGGCCCGGTGCAGGCGGGTGGTCACGGCCGCCTCGCTCAATTCCATCCGTGCGGCGATCTCGGCATAGCTCAGGCCCTCCAGGACCTGCATCAGCAGCGGCTCCCGGTACTCCGGCGCCAGCCGGGCGAGGGCATTGCGCAGCACCAGCGCCTCGATGCGGGTATCGCATTCGACGCCGGGCGCGGCGGCCTGGATGTCCGGGTCGGAGATTTCCAGGCAGGGCCGCTCGAAGCGGCGGGCGTTTTCGCGGCGCAGGATGGTGAGCAGCCAGGGGCGGGCGGAGTCGACGTCGCGCAGGCTGTCCAGGGCGCGCCAGGCGCGCAGGAGGGTATCCTGCACCAGATCCTGGGCGGTGTCGGGACAGTGGCAGAGCCACAGGGCATAGCGCTGCAGGTCGCGGGCGTGGGCCTGGACCAGCGTCTCGAACAGGTGCTGCCGGTTTTGCTCCGGCGGAGCGGCACGGCTCCAGTCGGGCAGGTTCAGGACGGCTGCGGTCATGATCGGCTCCTTGGTTCTCCAGTGGGTCTGGAAGAAGCAATGCAAGGCGCGTGCCGTTTTTCAACCTATTGAAAATAAACAATAAAAGAATGATTTTTTCGGATTGTGAAAACACTTCGTTAAACCCGGGCCCGGCCCTGGCATAACGAAGCGTTAAGCACTTCCCGCCCGGTCGTTGCTACACTGGAGACCCGGAGTTCATCCCCTGTCCCCGCGCCGGTCCCGCGCAACCGCGCCGCACCCGGCGCACGCGGGAGCGGCGCGGATGGCCGGAGACGGTTTCAGTCGCGCGGGCGGGAATCCGCCCCGCAACCCCGATGCGGAGTCGATCAACCGGTAGCGCCATGTCCGAGCCTCTCCTGCTGTGCAGCGATCTGGATCGCACGCTCCTCCCCAACGGCAGCCAGCCCGAGTCGCCCCTGGCCCGGCCGCTGCTGCGGGCCCTGGCGCGGCGGCCGGAGGTGCGCATCGCCTATGTCAGCGGCCGCGACCTGGGATTGCTCCGGGACGCGATACGGGACTACGACCTGCCGGCGCCCGATTTCGCCATCGGCGACGTGGGAACCACCCTGTACGCCGTGGAGGGGGAGAGCTGGCGGCCGGCGGACGCCTGGGCGGAGGAGATTGCGCCGGATTGGCGCGGCCTGGGCCGGGAGGCGCTGGCGCGGTGCCTGGCCGGGCTGGATAGTCTGGCGCCGCAGGAGCCGGAGAAGCAGAACACCTTCAAGCTCAGCTACTACGCACCGGAGGATGGGGAGCGGGACGCGATCCTGGCGGAGATGCGCGGGCGCCTGGAAACCCTTGGCGTCCGCGCCAGCCTGATCTGGAGCATCGACGAGGAGGCCCGCACCGCGCTCGTGGACGTGCTGCCGGCCGGGGCCACCAAGCTGCACGCGGTGCGGTTCCTGCGCCGCGGGCTCGGCATTCCCGAACGGCGGCTGGTCTTTGCCGGGGACAGCGGCAACGATCTCCCGGTGATCACCAGCGGGGTGCAGTCGGTGCTGGTGCGCAACGCCTTCCCGGATGTGGTGGCGGAGGCGCGCGGTCGCCTGGCGGCGCAGGGGCTGGAGGATCGCCTGTACGTTGCGGAGGGCGGTTTTCTGGGGCTGAACGGCAACTACAGCGCCGGCGTGCTGGAGGGGCTGGCCCACTTCCTCCCGGAAACCCGGGCCTGGCTGGCCGCCGCGCACGCCGGCCTGGGCTGAGCGGCCGGAGGCTGCGCCGGCCGCCGCGGGAAACAGCCGTCAGTCGGGCCGGGTGCTCTTGCTGTTGCCGGCCGTGCGCAACCGGGACGGCGGCACCGGCTCCAGCTCCACCAGGTCGGCGAGCACCCGGGCGGATTCCTGCAGCACCACGTCCAGGCGCGGATCCTCCTTCTTCTCATCCTCCTCCACGACCGGGTTCTCCTCGCTCCACTGCTCCGGTTCGGCCGCCTGCGGCGGCAGGCCGACAACGGCGCGCAGGCGGTTCTCGCGGGCCAGGCGCTCCTGCTTGCGGGACTCCTGCTCCGCGCGCCGCTGCTGCTCGTTCAGGGTGACGGTCTTGACGGCCTCCAGCTCGCGCTGCCGGTCCCGGGCCTCGGCCAGCAGGCGGAACGCCTCGCTCGACTCCACGCGCGACTGGTGGCGCAGTCGCACCGCCTCGGTGAGCTGCGGCCCGAGCGCCTCGGCGTGGTAGCTGACCGGGCGCACCTCCGCCCAGGGCAGGGCGTTGTCGTTGCCGCTCTCACGCTGGTCATCGTCCACGGCGATGACGGGCATGCGGATGTCCGGCATGACGCCCCGGTGCTGGGTGCTGCTGCCGCTGACGCGGAAGAACTGCGCCACGGTCACCTTCAGCTGGCCGAGCCCTTCGCCGGGGGGATCCAGCATGCGATCCAGGTCGATGATGCTCTGCACCGTGCCCTTGCCGTAGGTGGGTTCGCCGATGACCAGCCCCCGCCGGTAGTCCTGGATGGCGCCGGCGAAGATCTCCGAGGCCGAGGCGCTGTGGCCGTCCACCAGCACCGCCAGCGGGCCGGAGTAGGCCACCCCGGGATCGGGGTCCTTTTCCACCTCGATCCGGCCACCGGCGTCACGGACCTGGACCACCGGTCCCTCCGGTATGAACAGGCCGGTGAGCTCGGTGGCCTCCACCAGCGAACCCCCGCCGTTCCCGCGCAGATCCATGATGATGCCGCTCACCCCTTCGGCCCGCAGCTCCCCGATCAGGCGGCGCACGTCGCGGCTGGTGCTGCGGTAGTCCTGGTCGCCCCGGGCGCGGGCCTCGAAGTCGAGATAGAAGGCGGGCAGGTCGATGACGCCCACCTTCAGGGACCCGGAGCCGGTGTCGACCTCGATGACCGATTTCTGCGCCGCCTGCTCCTCCAGGACGATACGGTTGCGGACCAGGCCGATGGTGCGGGCCGGGCCCTCGGGGCCGGTATCCTTGGGCAGCACCTGCAGGCGCACCTGGGTGTTCTTGGGGCCGCGGATCAGGTCCACGACGTCGTCCAGGCGCCAGCCCACCACGTCCACCATCTCCTCGGCGGCGCCCTGGCCCACCCCGGTGATGCGATCGCCCGGGTGCAGCTGACCGCACTTGTCCGCCGGGCCGCCGGGGACGATGCGGCGGACCAGGGTGTATTCGTTCTCGTTCTGCAGCACCGCGCCGATGCCCTCCAGGGACAGGCTCATGTTGATGCGGAAATTCTCCGAGGTGCGCGGTGAGAAGTAGCTGGTATGGGGCTCCACCGCCGCGGTATAGGCGTTCATGAAGCGCTGGAAGACATCCTCGGCGTTGACCTGGGCGGTACGGGTCTCGAGCCGGCGGTAGCGCTTGCGCAGGGTCTCCCGGATCTCGGCATCGGCCTTGCCGGCCAGGCGCAGGCCGAGGAAGTCGTTCTTCACCCGCTGGCGCCAGATGGCATCGAGCTCCGCCCGGTCGCGGGCCCAGGGGGCGTCGCTGCGGTCGAAGCGGTAGCTCTCCTCCGTACCGAAGTCGAACTCCTCTTCCAGCAGCGCGCAGGCCTGGTCGACGCGCTGCCCGAGCCGTTCACGGAAGATCCCGAACATGAGGTAGGCCGGGTGGAGATCGGCCCGCAGCAGGCTGTCGTCCAGTTCGTTGCGGTACTTCTCGAACGTCGTGATGTCCTCCGCGAGGAAGTAGCTGCGGTTGGGATCGAGGCTCTCCAGGTAGCGATCCAGCGTCGCGCCGGAGATGCGGTCGTCCAGCGGGGTGCGCCGGTAGTGGTACTTGGACATCAGGTGGGTGATGAGGACCGCCGCCTGCTGCTGGGTCTGCGTCGGGGCGAGGCGGGCGTCGTCCGCCACCGAGGCTTGGGGCGGGGTGGCGGTGAGCAGCAGCAGGGCGGTCAGGGACGCCCGGAAGATGAATTTGGTCATGTACCGCATAGGCTGGCAGAAGTCTGGCATGGCGGCCGGGAGCCGGTGGAAAACGGTGGTACTCCAATCACGCGGGCGGCCGCAGGGTTGCGGCCGTCGCGCTGGCGGGTCCCGGTCGGCGCCCGGCGAGTGTGCCGGGCGCCGATCGCGACACCGCTAATACTATCACCATGCAACGGCCTGGGGTCAGGACCGTTACACATTTTCAAATCAAGGATTTGTCCCTTTCGGACGGAATTGGTTCCGTGCCGCTCAGGCGTCCCCGGCGCCCGCGTCGGGCTCCAGCTGCTCCAGGAACGTGGCCAGGTCCGGGGCGATGGTGCGCACGGGGGCGCGCGCGGGGCGCTCCAGCACCACGCCGCCGTCGTCGTTGCGCAGGCTCAGGATCAGCTCCGGATCCTCGGTGCAGGCGAAGAACAGGGTCAGCGGGAGGCGGGCGCGGCGCTTGGCCAGGGCGTGCCCCAGCAGGTTTTCCACCAGGCGATCGAAGTCGGCGGGGCTCCAGAGCTGGATGAGATCCAGTCCCCCTTCGGCATGGCGGGCGCGAAGGTGGCCGGACCAGAAGCGGCCGTAGTAGGCCTTCAGCGCCGGGTGGACGGGGGCTTCCAGGGCGGTCTCCAGGCCGCTCCAGTCCAGTGCCGCGGTCTGGGGCACCGGCCGCCAGCGGATGAAGCCGTGCCAGTCGGGCTCGCCCTGCTCGCAGGGGGAGGGCCAGCCGGGATCGTGCTCCGCCTCGGGCAGGCTCCCGTGCAGCTCCACCCAGGCGTCGACGAAGCGCCCGGCGAAGGCTTCGAGCGCCGCTCCGGCGTCGCGGGTCACGGTCACGGCTTCGCCTCCGGGTCGCCGTAGCCGCCGCCGCCGGGCGTCTCGACCACCAGGACGTCGCCGGGCCCCATCTTCACCCGGGTGCAGCCCGGCAGGGCCTCCCGCCGGCCGTCGGCGCGCTCCACGGCGTTGCGCCCGCAGGCGCCGGGCGCCCCGCCCGCCAGGCCGTAGGGCGGCACCACCCGGTGCCCGGAGAGGAGGGCGGCGGTCATCGCCTCGCGGAAGCGCAGCCGCCGCACCACCCCGTCGCCGCCCGGGTGGCGCCCCCGGCCGCCGGAGCCCCGGCGCAGGGAGAAGGCCTCGAGCAGCACCGGGAAGCGCCACTCCAGCACCTCCGGGTCGGTGAGCCTGGAGTTGGTCATGTGGGTGTGCACGGCGCTGGCGCCGGCGAACCCCGGTCCCGCGCCGGCCCCCCCGCAGAGCGTCTCGTAGTACTGGTGGCGGTCGTTGCCGAAGGTGAGGTTGTTCATGGTGCCCTGGCTGGCCGCCATCACGCCGAGCGCCCCGAACAGGGCGTCCACCACGCACTGGGAGGTCTCCACGTTGCCGGCCACCACCGCCGCCGGGTAGGCGGGATTGAGCAGGCAACCCTCCGGGATGACGATCTCCAGCGGCTTCAGGCAGCCGGCATTGAGCGGAATGGCGTCCCGCACCAGGCAGCGGAAGACGTAGAGCACCGCGGCCTTGGTGACCGCCACCGGGGCGTTGAAGTTGCCCGGGTGCTGGGGGCTGGTGCCGGTGAAGTCCACCCGCGCCCGGCGCGCGTCGCGGTCGACGGCAATGCTTACCCGGATGGTGCTGCCGTCGTCCATGGCGTAGCTGAAGCGGCCGTCGCGGAGCACGCCGAGCACCCGCCGCACGCTCTCCTCGGCATTGTCCTGCACGTGGCCCATGTAGGCCTGCACCGCCTCGAGCCCGAAGTGGCTCACCATGCGTCCCAGCTCCTGCGCCCCCTTCGCGCAGGCGGCGAGCTGGGCCCTCAGGTCGGCGAGGTTCTGCTCGGGGCTGCGGGCGGGCCAGGGGCCCGTGGCCAGCAGCCCGCGCATCTCCGCCTCGAGGAGGCGGCCGCCGGAGACCAGCGGGCACGGGTCGATGAGGATGCCCTCCTCGAGGACGCTGCGGCTCTCCGGCGGCATGGAGCCGGGGGTGATGCCGCCGATGTCGGCGTGGTGGCCGCGGGCGGCGACGTAGAACAGGGGCGGGCCCTCCGCCGCGGCGCCGAACACCGGCCGCACCACGGTGACGTCGGGCAGGTGGGTGCCGCCGTTGTAGGGGGCGTTGAGAACGTAGGCGTCGCCCGGCCCCATGCGTCC
>JAQVKR010000081.1 GCA_028694565.1 Gammaproteobacteria bacterium
CCGTCTGCGGCGACGGCGAAGCTGGCGTCGTAGGCGGTGAGGACGGCGATTTTCTCGCCGGCCTGTTTCTTGTCCTGCAGGGTCTTCAGCGTGATTTTGCTCATGGGAAACAGGGCATGGGGTTGAAGTAGTGGCGTCCGCTGCGGATCTCCCGCAGGCGCGCGGTCAGCTCATTATAGTCGTCATCCTGGTCCACGAGATTGATGCTCGCGGCATTGACGATGAGCAGCGGCGCCGCTTCATAGTAATGAAAAAACTGCGCGTAGGCATCCGCGAGCCGCCCCAGGTAGGCGGCGTCCAGGCCCCGCTCGTAATCCCGCCCACGGCGGCCGATGCGGGAGAGGAGCACCTCGACCGGCGCCTGCAGGTAGATCACCAGGTCCGGTTGCGGGGCCTCCACGGTGAGCCGCTCATAGACCTGCTCGTAGAGCCGGAACTCCTCGTTGTCCAGGGTCAGGCCGGCGAACAGCCGGTCCTTGTCCATCAGGAAATCGGCCACCAGCCGCGGCCGGAACAGGTCGCCCTGGCGCAGCTCGGACATCTGCCGGGCGCGCTGGAACAGGAAGTAGAGCTGGGTGGGCAGGGCGCCGGCGCGGGGATCCTGGTAGAAGCGCTCGAGAAAGGGGTTTTCCTCGGCCCCCTCCAGCAGCAGGTCGGCGCCGAAGGTCCCGGCCAGCCGTCGCGCCAGGCTGGTCTTGCCCACGCCGATGGGGCCCTCCACCACGATGTGCCGCGGCGCCATGTTCATGTCTCCAGCCGGACGAGCCCGCCCTGGGGGCAGCGGCGCAGGTGGGATTCGACCGTGGTGCCGTCGGGAAGGACGAGGCCGGGGGCGACGTCCGCCAGCGGGCGCAGGACGAAGGCGCGTTCGGTCAGGCGGGGATGGGGGAGGGTGAGCGCCGGGGTGGAGAGCACGCGATCGCCATAGAGCAGCAGGTCCAGATCCAGGGTTCTCGGTCCCCAGCGCAGGCCTTCGCGGCGGCGGCCGTGGGCCTGCTCGATGGCCTGCAGGCCGGCGAGCAGCTCCGGGGGCTGCAGTCGGGTATCGAGGGCCGCGACGGCGTTGATGTAATCCGGTTGTCCCGGGGGGCCGACGGGGGCGCTGCGGTAGAGCGGCGAGCGGTTGACCAGGCGGGTGTCCGGCAACTCCGCCAGCTCGAGGAGCGCGGCCCGCAGCTGCCCCTCCGGATCCTCGAGGTTGCTGCCCAGCCCGATGAACGCGGTCACCGGCGCCGTTGTGGCGGGGCGGCCGGCAGGGCTCATTGGGCGTCCGGCTTGCGCGGCCGCCGGCGCCGCCGGCGCCGGCGCTTGTCGTTGCCGCCGGGCGTCACCAGGCTCGGGCGCTGCTCCTCGTCCGTTTCCTGGAACCGGGTCCACCACTCGGCCAGTTCGGCCAGCTCCGGGTTGGCGGCGGCGCGCAGCAGCAGGAAGTCGTAGGCGGCGCGGAAGCGGGGGTGGGTCAGCAGCCGCATGGGGCGGTTGCCGCTGGTGCGGGTCAGGCGCGGCTGCAGGTGCCAGATCTCGCGCATGGGCAGGGCGATGCGCTTTGGTATGGCGACCCGGGTAATCTGCTGCGCCACCACCGCGTCGGCGGCCTGCTGCAGGGCGGCGATCTCGTTCTCGCCTTCCTCCATCAGGGCCGCGGCGGCCTGGTGCACGGGATCCCAGAGCAGGGCGGCGAGCAGGAACGCCGGGGTCACCGGCTTCCCGGCGCGCACCCGCTCGTCGGTATTGTCCAGGGCATGGGTGAGCAGGGTGCGGGGGAAGTGATCCTCCTCCCGCGACAGGCTGGCCTCGGTCTGGGGAAACAGGTAGCGGAACAGGCCGTAGTGGCGCAGCAGCTCGAAGGTCTGCAGTCCGTAGCCGCCGAAGAAGAGCTTCTGCACCTCCTCGAACAGGCGCGCCGGCGGGATGTCCTCGAGCAGGCTTCCCAGCTCCAGCAGGGGGGCCTCGCTCTCGGGGTGGATGCGGAAGCCCAGCTTGGTGGCGAAGCGCACGGCGCGCAGCATGCGCACCGGGTCCTCGCGGTAGCGGCGGTCGGGGTCGCCGATGAGCCGCAGGATGCCCTCGCGCAGATCCTCCATGCCGCCGGTGTAATCCACCACCGAGAAGTCGGCGATATTGTAGTAGAGGGCGTTGACGGTGAAATCGCGCCGCCAGGCGTCCTCTTCCAGCGTGCCGTAGACGTTGTCGCGCACGATGCGTCCGGCCTCGTCCAGGGAGAAATCGTCCTCCGTGTCCGTATCCACGTCCTCGCCTTCGCCCTCGCCGCCGGTGTCCGGGGCGGTGATGGCGCGGAAGGTGGCCACTTCGACGATTTCCCGGCCGAAATGGACCAGGGCGAGCCGGAAGCGCCGTCCCACCAGACGGCAGTTGCGGAACTGGCCGCGCACCTCGTCGGGCAGCGCGTCGGTGGCGATATCGAAGTCCTTCGGCTCGCGCCCGAGCAGCAGATCGCGGACGCCGCCGCCCACCAGGTAGGCCGCGTAGCCGGCGTTCTTGAGCCGATACAGGACCTTGACCGCATTCGGGCTGATGCCGGCTCGGGAGATGGTATGGTCGGGCCTGGGGACGATGCGCGGGGCAGCGTGTTTTTCTGTGGGTTCGACGGAGCTCAAAGGGTTCGAATGGCTTGTATCGTGATTGGAGCTGCGTATAATACCACCGCACCCGCCCTTGTGCAGGTGCAAACAGTGTAAATGCTCCCTTCGTCTAGTGGTCCAGGATACCGCCCTCTCACGGCGTAGACAGGGGTTCGAGTCCCCTAGGGAGCGCCAGATTCAAACCAACGCCCGGCCCCGCGCCGGGCGTTGTGCGTTCGGGGGCCGTGGCGCCCGCACCGCCTTGGGTGCGGCTCGACGCCGCCGGCCCGTCCCCGGGCGGCTCAGTCGCCCTCGTACTCCATCCACCGCTCCGGCCGGCCGTCGCGCAATGCCGCCAGCAGCTTGAAGCGATAGCGCAGGCGCGTACGCTGGACCCCGTGCATGGATGCCGGCATCGCCGGCATCCTGGCGGCCAGCGCCTGCACGTCGGTCAGCACCCGCTGTTTGCTGGGCGGGGACTGATAGCCGGGCAGCCCCGGGTCCCCACGCCCCGATCCTTCCCGGCCGGACGCCCGCCCGGGCTGGCGAGCGGGCGGCGGTGACGGTTCGGTGGAGGGGGTGGGGCGGGTGGCGTGCAACCACAATTCCAGGATTGCATATCCCAGTGGCAGGAACAGCAGCAGCAGCTTCATCGGTGTGGACTCCCTGTCCGTGGCGAGGTGTCATCGAGGGTCATTGTAGTCGGTGACGGGCGGTGCTGCGTAGCTCGGACCTCATCCAGGCCGCTCCCGCCGATTTTGCTGCGGCGTCTCCTCCGCTCCGGACCGCCCGGGGGCGCCGTCGGGCAGTGTGGACAGGCCCAGGCGATAGGCGAGGAGCGCCACCAGCCCGACGCCCAGCAGCCACCACAGGATCTGCCAGGCCCAGATGGACGGGATGCCGAGCACCCAGCTGCGGCGATCGCCCGGATCGCCGAACAGGGTGTTGCCCAGCACCGAGCCCGGACCCACCGCGAACCAGAACCAGGCGGCGGCCAGCATCCAGGCGAGGGGAGCCAGCCGCTGTTGCGCCGGCGTCAGCGCCGCCTGCCGGAGCAGGACGGCGTGGAAGCCCGCCTGCCGGTCGCGATCCGTCCGGGACTGGGTGAGTGCCGAGAGCGCGACCGTCAGCGCCAGGTTGACGCCGATTCCCCAGCCCGCCGAATGGATGGTCAGCGGCCATCGCCCCCAGGGAGGGGCGAGGTCCAGGGCGGCGAGCAGCGCCAGGCCCGGTGTGTCGGTGAGCGTCACTGCCGCCATGCCGGCCGCCATGCCGGCCACCACTCCGGTGCGGGTCAGCCACCGCCACCAGCACAGGCCCACCAGCGCCGGACCCATCTGCAGCGCGTAGGCCACGGCCACGCCGCCCACCAGAACCAGGGCATCGCTCGAGCCGCCGGCTGTGGCCAGCGCGCCGATCATCACGACCACCAGGCTGGCGCGGGTCCAGTGGCTGAGACGGTCCGCGGAAGCCCGGGGCGCCAGCCGCCGCAGTAGGTCATGCTCGAGCATGCGGCCGAAACCGTTGAGGAACGCCGTGCCCGTCGCCTGCATGACCGCCACCGCGCACATCGCGAGCAGGCCGACGAGCCAGGCGGCGTTGTCGGCCATGAGGTCGATGAGCAGCGGCACGATCTGGTCGGCCCCATGCGCGGTTGCCAGAATATCCCTGGCGCCAAGCCGGGCCAGATCGTCGGCCAGGAGAGGGGTGACCAGGTCGGGGCGGGCCGCGGCCAGGCCGGCGTCGGCGCCGAGGAAGTGGGCGCCGAATCCCGTCAGCACCGTGAATACCATCAGAATCAGGCCGATGCCCAGGGCCGAGGCCCACACCTGCTGGGGGGCGAAGAGGTTCGGGCGGGAGGCCGAGAAGACCCACAGGGAGAACGCCGGCGCCGCCTGGAGGCCGAGCAGGCCGATCAGGTAGCTGAGGGTCATGGTGCCGGTCCAGGGCCCGCCGCTGGCCGCCGTGCCCGCGCCGACCGGCTGGAACGCGCCGGGGGTCGCGAGCAGGTGGCTGTGGCCTTCCGCCGTGGTGCGGGGGTCGATCCTGCCGAGAACGGCGAGCCCCTCCATGAACCGGTCCCAACCGCCCACCTGGTGGAGGCAGATCAGGCCCACGGCGATCAGGCCCGCGGCCAGCAGCAGGGTCTGCAGCATGTCCACCACGGCCGCGGCGCGCAGGCCGCCGGCCAGCGCGTAGAGCAGAATGAAGGCGGCCAGCAGCCACATCCCGGTGTCGACCCCGAGCAGGCCGTCGGTGAGGATGTTGAACAGGTAGCCGGAGGCGCGCAGCTGCACGGCCAGGTAGGGGATGGTGAACAGCAGCGCCACCAGTACGGTGAGCATGCGCATGGCGCCGGAGGCGTAGTAGGCGGCCAGCATTTCGCCGGGGGTGGTGAAGCCGAAGCGTCGTCCGAGGAGCCACTGGCGCTTGAACAGCAGGACTCCGGTCAGCGGGATGACCACGGCGTAAAAAGAGGCGTAGGCGTAGGGGAAGCCGTCCCGGTAGACGAGGCCGGCGTGGCCGATGAAGGTCCAGCCGGAGAACGAGGTGGCGGTGGCGGCCAGGATGAAGATCCACGCGGGGATGGAGCGTCCGGCGATGTAGCGCTCGGGGGCGGTGCGCGGGATGAGCGCGCCACGGATGCCCCAGAAGATGCAGTAGGACCAGTAGAGTGCGAGGAAGGTGAACAGCCAGAGGGTCTTGGCAGCCATGGGCCGGTAGGCGTGATCGTGATCTGTGGGTCGATGGGGCTGGTGGTGGTCCGTATTCTACATGCTAACGCTGTCGGGCAGGGGACGATCGCCCCGGGCGTCCGCGCCCTCCGGTTCCGGGCCCGGGCGTCGAGGCGGTGTCCGGCCGGCGGGTTGTGGCGCCGCCGCGATGCTCCCGTCCCGGCGCGGCGGGCATGCGTGGCGGATGTGGGCCCCGGCGGGCGCAATCGCGGTCCTGGGCCGTGATTCCGGAACCCGGCCCCGCTCGGCGGGGTGGCCGGTGGGCGGGTGAAATGAGCCGGCTGCGCCGCTCCGGAGGGCCGTGATCCGCGATCAAAAGATGAACTAATGCGCCAATCAAGGCGATTTGAGGCTATCAGCCGCTGAAATGCGGTATATCAACGGCCGGTCCGGGATCGATCAGGGGAGCGGCATTATCAGCCCTGACCACGCCCTTATAAGTTGATTATATGGCCATATTCCGAATAAAAAATTTACGTTAACGTTTACGTCAACATGTTTACAGCGTCTCCGGCATGGGTCATGATTGCCCGGGCATGTGTGCGCCGGTCCCGGCTGAATTGAGGTTTGGGGTGCCCGGAACCGGGGCGCCATTCAGGTCCGGCACACGAGAACTCCATAACAATTAACCCGAGCAATCGAGAGAGGACGCGCATGAGTGCACCTACACACGATGCAATTGGCTACTGGAAAGCCAATCTCAGGCTGATGACGATCTGCCTGGTGATCTGGTTCGTCGTTTCCTATGGTTTCGGCATCCTTCTGGTGGAACCCCTCAACGCGATTTCGCTGGGCGGCTACAAGCTCGGCTTCTGGTTCGCCCAGCAGGGCTCCATCTACACCTTCGTGGTGCTGATTTTCTTCTATGCCTGGCGAATGAACAGACTCGATCGCGAGTTTGACGTCCACGAAGACTGATAGGGGGCGAACCCAATGGATCTGCAGACACTTACTTATATTGTCGTCGGCGCGACGTTCGCGCTCTACATCGGCATCGCCATCTGGGCGCGTGCCGCCACCACCGGCGAGTTCTACGTGGCGGGCAAGGGTGTGAACCCGATCGCCAACGGCATGGCCACCGGGGCGGACTGGATGTCGGCCGCCTCCTTCATCTCCATGGCCGGCCTCATCGCCTTCATGGGCTATGACGCCTCGGTCTACCTGATGGGCTGGACCGGCGGCTACGTGCTGCTGGCCATGCTGCTGGCGCCCTATCTGCGCAAGTTCGGCAAGTTCACGGTGCCGGAGTTCATCGGCGAGCGCTTCTACTCCCAGACCGCGCGCATCGTGGCGGTCATCTGCCTCATCGTGGCCTCCATCACCTACGTAATCGGCCAGATGAAGGGCGTGGGCGTGGCCTTCGGCCGCTTCCTCGAGGTGCCCTTCGAGGTGGGCGTCTACGTGGGCATGGCCATCGTGTTCATCTACGCCGTGCTCGGCGGCATGAAGGGCATCACCTACACCCAGATCGCCCAGTACGTGGTGCTCATCTTCGCCTACACCGTCCCGGCCATCTTCATCTCGCTGAACCTGACCGACAACCCCATCCCGCAGCTGGGCCTGGGCAGCGCCATGGCCGATGGCAGCGGCGTGCACCTGCTGGACAAGCTCGACCAGGTGCTGGTGGAGCTGGGCTTCAACCAGTACACGGCGCAGAAGGGCGAGACCCTGAACATCTTCCTGCTGACGCTGTCGCTGATGATCGGCACCGCGGGCCTGCCGCACGTGATCATCCGCTTCTTCACCGTGCCGAAGGTCCGCGACGCCCGCGCCTCCGCCGGCTGGGCCCTGGTCTTCATCGCCCTGCTCTACACCACCGCTCCCGCGGTGGGCGCCATGGCCATCCTCAACTTCGTCAACACCGTGCAGACCGGCGAGGTGGGTTCGGCCGAGGGCAACGTGGTGGCGGAACAGCGTCCCCAGTGGATGCGCAACTGGGAGACCACCGGCCTGCTGGCCTATGAGGACAAGAACGGCGACGGTCGCATCCAGTACTACAACGACAAGAACCCCGATTTCGCCGCCAAGGCGGAGTCGTTCGGCTGGAAGGGCAACGAGATGACCAAGGTGGATCGCGACATCATGGTGCTCGCGAACCCCGAGATCGCCAAGCTGCCCAACTGGGTCATCGCCCTGGTGGCGGCCGGCGGCCTCGCCGCGGCGCTCTCCACCGCGGCGGGCCTGTTGCTGGCCATCTCCTCGGCCATCTCCCACGACCTGCTGAAAGGCGTGTTCATGCCCAACATCTCGGAGAAGAACGAGCTGATGGCAGGGCGCATCGCCATGGCCGGCGCCATCCTGGTGGCCGGTTGGCTCGGCATCCATCCGCCCGGCTTCGCGGCCCAGGTGGTGGCGCTGGCCTTCGGTCTGGCCGCCTCCTCCATCTTCCCGGCCCTGATGATGGGCATCTTCAACAAGAAGATTAACAACTCCGGCGCGGTGCTGGGCATGCTGGCCGGCCTGCTCTCCACGCTGATCTACATCTTCTGGTTCAAGGGCTGGTTCTTCATCCCGGGTACCGAGATGATGGCCAACACCAAGGACAACTGGTTCCTCGGCATCCAGCCGGAGTCCTTCGGTGCGGTGGGTGCGCTCATCAACTTCGCGGTGGCCATCATCGTGTCCAAGGTGACCGCTCCCCCGCCGGAGCACATCCAGCACCTGGTGGAGGATATCCGCATCCCCAAGGGCGCCGGCCAGGCCAGCTCCCACTAAGTCCCTAGCCCCGTTCACGGGCAGCGAAGGGAAAGCCCCGCACCGCAAGGTGCGGGGCTTTTTTTTGACGACTTTTCACACCTGGCCCGGCGTTTGTCCCGGGTGCCGTCTGGCGCCCCCGGAAAGGGGGCGGTAAGCTGCGCGCATGGATGCGGGCGGCCGGGCGGATGCCGCAACCATGGATGACTCCAACAACGGGCACGCACGATTACAGGGGACCCCGCACGATGGACATCGAGCTTATCGAGATACGCGATTTCCTTGCCGCGCACCACCCCTTCGACCAGTTGTCCGAGGATACCCTGGAGGGGTTGCCGAAGAAGCTCGAGCTGCGTTACATGCGCCGGGGCACCCGGATTTTCGAGCCCGATTCCGAAAACCGCTACATGTACCTGGTTCGTTCGGGCGCGGTGGAGATACGCGATCCCGAGGATCACCTGCTGTCCCGGCTGGGGGAGGGCGATACCTTCGGCGCGCGCTCCCTGCTGCGCGATGGGCGTACCACGAACGGGGCGGTGGCCATCGAGGACACCCTGCTCTATCTCCTGCCCGGGGATGAATTCTTCCAGCTCCGCGAGCAGAACCAGGCCTTTGCCTACTACTTCGCCCCGGTGGGAGCCCAGCGCCTGCGCGAAGCGCTCCATGTCCAGAGCGCGGGCCAGGAGGAGGGCGCCGCCTACAATCTCACCACCATCCCCATCTCCGAGATGATCTCCCGGGAGCCGGTGAGCCTGCCCTCCACGGAGACCATCTGCGCGGCGGCCCAGAAAATGACCGAGGACCGGGTCTCCTCCATCCTGGTGGTGGACGACGGGAAGCTGGTGGGGATCGTCACCGACCGCGAC
>JAQVKR010000082.1 GCA_028694565.1 Gammaproteobacteria bacterium
GAGACCGGCGCAACCGGATTCAACCACGGCGACCCAAGGATCCTTCCATGCGGATTCAGCACATCCTCATCCTCCTCGTTCTCCTCACCCCCGCCCTCGCCGCCACCGCGCCGGCCCCGGACACAGCCCCGCCCGGCACGGCCGCGGCCGGTGCGGAGTTCCCGCAGCTGCTGGACAAGTGGCTCCAGGGCGGCGGCATCGCCGAGCTCGAGCTCGCCGGGCTGCGCCCCGGCATGGACATGGCCGCGGCGGACGCCAGGCTGCGCGACATGGGATTCGTCTACAGCAACAACCTGAGCGCCTACCGGAGCGCCGGACGGCAGGACCGCAGCCGCATCCGCCTCCAGGCCATGGGCGCCGAGGCGGGCTTCATCGAGGCGACGGAGGATTTCGCCGCGCCCCTCGACCTGGAGCGCGCCCGCCAGGTGCTGATTGAGCGGTTCGGCCCGCCCGACGAGGAGGAGGGCGACCGGGAGCAGGGATTCCTGCTGGCCTGGTCGGCGGGGGAGACGCGCCTGACCGCCGCGGCGGGCAACAGCGCTCCGGGCGTGGAGATCCGGGGCGTGGTCCGCTTCCGGCTCTGGACCACCCGCCTGGAAAGCCACCGGGACGCGTGGAAGGCCCGCTGCCTGGAGCTCCGGGCGCTGCCCTCCGGCGAGCGCACCCCCGAGCAGGTGGAGGAGCTCCTGCGCTGCCCCATGAGCTTCTTCGAATGAGCCCGGGCGCGAGCAGGCCATGAACTGGAAGACCGCCTACCGCTCCTTCTACTACGAGGGGGCGCCCGAGCCCGACGATCTCTCCCTCGCCCCCGCCGAGACCGCGATGCTCAGCATCGACGTGCAGAACGTCTACATGCAGGTCTCCGCCGACCCTGCGGAGGCGGAGCGCTGGGAGCCCTTCCGGCGGCGCATGCGCGGGACGGTCATCCCCGCCACCCGGGCCCTGCAGGACGCCTTCCGCGCCGCGGGCATGGACGTGATCCATGCCCGCATCGCCTGCCTGCTGGAAGACGGCCGCGACCGCTCCCTGATCCAGAAGAAGCCGGGCTGGAACCACCTGCTCCTGCCGAAGGAGAGCGAGGCGAGCCAAATCGTCCCCGAGCTAGCGCCGCGGCCCGGGGAGATCGTGGCCACCAAGACCACCGACAGCGCGCTGACCGGCACCAACCTGCGCCTGCTCCTCGCCAACATGGGCATCCGCAACGTGGTGCTCACCGGCATCTTCACCGACCAGTGCGTCTCCTCCACCGTGCGCAGCCTGGCCGACGAGAGCTTCAACGTCATCGTGGTGGAGGACTGCTGCGCCGCCGGCACCGACGAGCTGCACCGGCGGGAGCTGGAGATCATCAACATGATCTACTGCCACGTCCTCTCCAGCGCCGAGCTGCGGGCGGCCATGGGGCTCTGAAGGCCCGCGCGGAGCGCCTCCCCCGCCTCGATCCGCGCAACCCGCGCGCATCCTCAATAGTGATTTGGATCAACATTCCGGCCTTGCGCATTGTCAACGCGCTGGCACCGGAAAGCGGGGTAGCATTGATCCCGACTCTTCGGAGTCACCTCCATCTGGCAGTCCCCACTTTGAAGCCCGCCCCACATTGCGGGCTTCCTTTTTCGCCGCTCGCGGCCGATGGAGATCCCATCACCGGGAGGAGACATGAAACGCCCTGCCACCACGCTGTTCCTCGCCCTCACCCTCGCCCTCTGCGGCAATGCCATGGCGCAGGACCCGGTCGCCGCCGACAACGCCTGGGAGAGCGACAAGGCCCTGCTGGAGACGAACTACAAGCGGATCGGGGCGTGGATACGCGCGGAGATGCCGCGGGTGAAGGCGGGCGAGGCATCCCGCAGCGGCTTCCATGAGCGCTACCGCGACAAGGTGATGGAGCTGCGCCCCGACCTCGACTATCTCCTCGACGCCCTCACCGAGCTCATCAAGCTCAGCCGCCTCCACGAGGCCGGCCTGATAAGCCTCGATGAATACGGCCGCAAGGGACGGGAAATCCAGGCGCTCATGGCCCGGGAGGCGAACCGCCGCCGGCTCGCCCTGGAGGAGCAGCAGAGCCTCGACGACTACCTTGAGACCCAGCGCCGGTTCAGGCAGACGAGCCTGGTGGCCGGCTACCGGGAGGCGCTCCGGGCCCGGCTCGACGACGCCCCGGGCGGCCCCTATCCGGCGGCTGAGTGCGCCGAGTTCAGCGCCGGGATCCGCTGCCTGCCACAGTAGGCATCAGCCGGCCGAACCGGTCACCCCCGCCCGAGCGGCAGGGTGTAGCACACCGCCGTGCCGTCCAGCACCGTCGTGCCGTCGGCAAGGAGGACGCGGGTCTGAAGCTCCGTGATGGGCTTGTCCTCCCGCACCCCGGTGACGGTGACTTCGCCCGTGATGGTGTCGCCGGGCCGGACCGGCGCCCTGAAGCTCCAGTTCACCTGCAGGAACACCGTGCCCGGGCCGGGGAGATCCTCGGCCACCACGGCGTTGAGGATCGCGCTGGTGACGCCGCCCTGCACCACGATGCCGCCGAAGCGGGTCGCCCGGGCCGCCTCCTCGTCGTAGTGGAGGGGGTTGCGGTCGCCGCTGATCTCGGTGAACAGCCCGATGTCGCGGTCGGTCACCAGCCGCGACCGCCGTGCACTCTGGCCGATGGCGGGAGCGCCGCCCGGCCACGCATCGCTGACCCTGCCCATGCCGCCTCCCTCCGCGCGGAGCGCTGACGGTACCCCGGTCCGGTAAGTGATCAACCCGATTGGCCGATCTGTCAACCTGGCCCGGGCCGCGCGGGCGGGCGGCGGGGAAGCGCCGAACAGGGTTGGACGGAGCCGGCTCAGGCCTTCTTCACGAACTCCGATTTCAGCTGCATGGCGCCGATGCCCTCGATCCTGCAGTCGATGTTGTGGTCGCCCTCCACCAGACGGATGTTCCGCACCTTGGTGCCCACCTTGACCACCGAGGACGAACCCCTGACCTTGAGGTCCTTGATCACCGTGACCGAGTCGCCGTCCCGGAGCAGGTTGCCGTTGGCATCCTTCACCACCGGCCCCTCGTCCTCGCCGGCGGCGGGCGCGGCCTTCGCCCACTCGTGCCCGCACTCGGGGCAGACGAACAGGGCGCCGTCCTCGTAGGTGTAGGTGGAGCCGCATTCGGGGC
This sequence comes from Gammaproteobacteria bacterium, assembly GCA_028694565.1. Lineage (GTDB taxonomy): Bacteria > Pseudomonadota > Gammaproteobacteria > DSM-26407 > DSM-26407 > Thioalbus. The sequence continues at coordinate 3,145 of JAQVKR010000082.1, forward strand.
AGTTGGGCAGATCACTCATGGTTTTCACATCCTGTTCAGCGGGGTCGGCGCCGGGCGCGGCCGGCTCGACGGGGCAAGACGACACGAAGAGCGTGGCTTTATAGCAAAAAGGGACGGGAACGGAAAGGAAGGGGCCCCCCGTCCCCGCCGCGGCGGCCGCCGGGCGGCGCGGGCGCGGGAATCAGAGCGGCGCGAGGATCCGCCTGGCCATCCCCACCTGCACGTCCCGATCCTTCGGCAGGCGGATTTGCAGGGAGAGGTTCCCCTGGCGCACCGCGAGGGTGCCGTTCACCGCGGTCCACAGCGCCTCGTCGCCCAGCCCGTCCACCTCGCTGTAGGCGCCCTCCGCCAGACCCTCCCGGAACGGCCTGGTGCCGCTGGCGGTCTCCAGGTGGCTGCGGTACCGGGCCATGTCCACCGCCGCCTCCTCCACGCCCGGCGAGAGGGTGATATTGAAGCCCACCAGCCTGTCCGGACCGCCCCCGTTGAAGCCGCAATCCCAGTTCCCCGCGTAGAGCTCCTCCGCGGTCGCCCGGATAGCCGCGGCCGGCACGCCGAGAACGGCGGCGGCGTCATCCCGGCTGAAGAGGGCGCAGCTCACCTGTTCCGCCGTGTAGACCGCGCCGCCGGGCGACGTGGAGCCGGAACAGGCCCCCAGGATCAACGCCAGCGGCAGCACCGCCAACCGTACCGCCGCCCCGGCCCGGGCACGGCCGGTATCGCATCGAGAAGAATGACGGCCTCGCATGGCAACCTCCCCGAGGGGGCGGGAAACCCGCCCTCAACCATCCGTGATGGGGCCCGACCCCAATCCCGCCGCCGCGGGTTCAGCGCTCGTACAGCGCCTCGAGCCCGGCCACGCCGAGCTTGTGGGCGTTGAGCATGAAGCCCACCAGGGCGGCGGAGCTGTCGGGGGCGAGATCGAGCCGCTCCACGTCGAGGGCGAAGACGCGGAACTGGTAGCGGTGCGGGCCGTGGCCCACCGGCGGGCAGGGCCCGCCATAGCCGGGCGCGCCGTAGTCGGTGCGGCTCTGCACGCTGCCCGCCGGCGCAAGCCCGGAGGCCGGATCGCCGGCGCCCGCGGGCAGCTCGCGCACGTCCGCGGGAATGTTGAAGATCACCCAGTGCCACCAGCCGCTGCCGGTGGGCGCGTCCGGGTCGTAGACCGTGACGGCGAAGCTCTTCGTCCCCGCGGGGACGTCGCGCCAGGCGAGCTGGGGCGAAACGTTGCCGCCCTCGCAGCCGAACCCCTTCAACACCTGCGCCCCGGACATGGGCTGGCCCGCCCGCATGTCGTTGCTGGTGACCTCGAAGGCGGCGGCGGGCGCGGCGGCGAAGGCGGCGAGCATGAGGACGGCATATCTGAGGCGCATTGGCATCTCCCTGTCTGGCTGTCCCGGCGGAGGCGGCCGCCCCGTTTTCCGGTTGTTGTCCACGCGCGCCCCGGCTTTCCGCGCCGGGACGGGGCATCAGCGAATCGCTTCCCTGGCCCGGCTGGGCGGCGGGAAGAAAATGATAGCCCATCGGGTGAATCGTGGCGCGGAGTCCGCGGCGCGCTCCCGCCGAAGGCGGCGATTGGCGAAGGCGTCCACGGAATGCGGGGCGACCATGGCGATCCCCTCCTGGCACGAACCGAGGGGGCATCCCCACCTTAGCGCACACCCTGCGGCTTCCCGTAGATGCAGATGCGGCGCCGGAAGGACGCGACAGTCGGGGCGCGGGCGGGATTGACATGGTCGAACGGGGCGGAACTGTCATGGCCCGCAGGCATAGCCGGGCCGCCTACATGCGCATCTGGGTCAGCAGGACGCCGTCGATGACCAGGGCCTCGGCGAAGAGCAGCGCCGCGAGCCCCGGCCGGAAGGTGACCGGCCGAACGCCCCACCGGCGCTGGCGTAAGGCGCCCGCCGCCTCCAACCCCAGCAGGAGGGCGGTGGCCACCGGGCTCAATACGATGAGCCCGAGCAACGCGCCCATGGCCCCGTCCGTGTGGTTCCAGCCGCCGAGCAGATCGAGCGCCCCGCCCACGGCGAGCAGCAGCAGGAGCTGGGGCAGCGCGGCGACGATGACCCGGACGATGGTCATGGGCTGGACCTCCCGTCGTCACCGGCCGGGGCGGCGGTCCATGATGCCGACCCGCCCCCCCCGGTGCGCTGGAAGCGCCGGACCCGGGCCGGCCCCGTGCCCCCGGCACGACCCCGGCATCCCTCTCAAGGGCCCCGACCATGTGCGGGGCCAGACCCGCCCCGGAGGAGCGAGACCGTGCCCAAGAACGGGAACCCCCAGGCGCCAGCTCCAAGCCGGCAAATCCCGGCTCCCCTTTTCTTCACGATCACTGCGCAAACGGCCCGCGTTCCGGATGCAGCGGGTAAAGCACCTCGTAGGCTTCACGCCGGATTTCCTTCGCCTCGTAGGCCGTCGGAATCGTTTGCGCCAACTCGGTCTCCCGGAAAGCAGAGAGCGCGGATTGATCCTCGAAGAAATATATGCCGCACACATCGCCGGTCGATTCATCCCGGCCGTAAATCTTCTGCACCAACTCCGGCACTTCATGAAAACGAGGCCGGCGCTCCACCAGGCGACGCTCCAGTTCCCGAGGGTCCAGACTTGACTTGATGCGCACAAACAAAATTGCGGCCATGGCGCCTCTCCTCTCATTGACCGAATGGCTTCGCTACAACTCCGGGCGGGGATCGCCCACACAAAAGCCAGGGAAAGAAAAAAGAGGTCGGCGACAAAAGACGATAATCGGCATTTGTCGCCAACCTCCCTGTGGGGCAATCGCTTAGGGAACGAACTCCACGAGCATCCGCATCGTCGCTGGCTTCAGGCGGTCCTCTTCCATGGCCTTTTTCGCCTCCTCGGATGACATGAAGGCCCGAAAGCGCTCCATATCCGGCACTTCCAGCATCAAGCCCGTCGAATCCGGATTATCGGGATCCCGGAAGCACCGGGCCGTTACGCCAATCCGGGCGAACATTTCGTGGCGGCTGCCGGGCCCCTGCTTCCAGGCGCCGGCCCACAGCCGCCCATCTTCAACATCGTGAAAAATGACGAGCGTTGTCATTTGACATGTCTCCTGTCGCAATGGCCGGGAGAAACGGAGTCTTGTCGTTATAGGGCCGGCGGCGAATGAAAGGCATTTCCACGCCGCCAACCCGCTTCACCCCAGGCGCACTCCCTGCGGCCACCCCCGGCATCAACATCCCGCAGCGGCCATCAGCCCAGCCGCTTCCTCACATCCGCCGTGAAGTCCTCGTACCGGCGCAGCGGGGTCACGTCGATCCGCACGTGCTGGCCATGCTCCTTCATGATCGGCAAGTCGAGCAGGCGCCGGTCGAGGGTGTCGAGGCTGTCCACGTTGGCCACGGCGAGCACGCGCCGGACGCCCACGCACTTCCAGAAATCGACGACCACCCCCGCCCGCCTCGCGCCCAGGGCCGCGTCGGCTTCCCGGGTCCAGATGGAGAAGAGGTCCTGCTGCGCCATGGATGCCGGGTATTCGACATGGAAATCCAGGTGACACAGCATGTTGTCGTCCTCCATCGGCACAACTGCCCCGGCCGCGGGATCGATAAAGCGGGCCGATGGATCAGGGTGCCAAATCACACCTGTCACCGAGCCCTGTCGATCCTCGCGGCCACCCTGCCGCGGACGCGGCAGTACAGCTTGCCCTAACCTGTTGAACTATAGACACAAGCACCCCGTCCGCAAGGCGGGCGCGCACACAGCCGGGCATTGTGGCGCACTGCGGGCAGGGGCAGGCTTCGCGGGAGAGCCGGAGGTCGGTCCGCTCCAGGTGGTTGAGGTTGAGGCGGCGGGAGAGCCGCCCCCAGGTTATGCGGAACTGGAACAGGAGGTGTCAGGGCTGTAAAGAAAAAAGCCGGTGACAAATGAGAATCTTTATAATTACCAGTTGTCACCGACCCCTTTTCGTTCGGGCAATGTCCCACCCGCAGAACTTGAAGCGGCGTACTATCGCCAACAGGACGAGTCAGCCATGGTGGCCTGACTCAAGTAAAACAGTCTCCGGTAAACCCGGGGCGGTTCAAAACATAACGTTGTGGGTAAGTTGCGCCGCTTTTGGCGTCAACTTGACCCTTTTGTTAGCTTTTTAAGCTCGTTCATTTCCAGCCATGGGCGCCGTCTATGAAGCATCCTGTGGCAATTAGAACAAACTAAAGCAATATCTTCTTTTTTAGTTTCTTCACCATCCTGATGCAGTTCACTGACAGGTTTAGTATGATGCGCCTCAATAAATTCCCTGCCAAGCTCACCATACTCTTTCTCAAAGTCAAAACCGCAACACTGGCATTCAAGCTTTCCTTTCTTTTCTAATGCTTCCTGTTTCACTGCTTTTATTAGAGAGGAATTTCGCTCCCTCTGCTTGTGCAAACGTTCTTTCAGCTTACCCTCAGGGAAACTATCTCGAAAATCAGGTGTATTTTTGTCTAAGTTATCTGCTTTTTCTCTATTTTCTGAAAGAGATAATAATTCGTTTAAAAAGGCACTAACGTCATCCACAACGGATGGAATGGAAATAACAACCTCTAAACTAAAAAAATATTTACTAAAATACGATTTTCTTTTGTCGTTATTTCCGTCTCTTTTAGATGGTCGGTACCTCCACCTTAAAAACAGGTCATCACTTTCTTTAACTACATCGTGAATTTCGGCAATAGGACCTGCCTTATTCTCAGGAAACAATACAACATAGAAGTCATTTTCTGCGCTCCATTTAATAAGCAGCAGCCATATATTGGGGCCATTACGATTTTCAATTAAGAAGCCACCTTCAAAGTCCTTTGAATCAGCCCACTGGTGGAATCCACTTAATGGCTTAGGAACCAAATCATCTTTTACGACAGGGAATGAATTCTTGTCTTTTTTATATTCGACTACGAGATCGTGGATATGCCGTGCAATTTTTCTTTCCATCAATGTTTCCCTATAAAATGAAAAGGAGGTGTCAGGGCTGCACGGCCATGCACTCGATCACGCCCACATTTCGGGCGCAGATGATGATGCGGCGTAAGTCGGGGTTGTTCCGGATCGGCTTCACCACCTGGCTCACCTGGTCGATGCCGCCGCTGTCACGAAAACCGTGGTCTGTCCCTGTTTTACGTGTCCCTGTTTTACGCGTCCGCTGAAAGGCAGCGTTAGCTCTTTATGAACGAAAAGGGGTCGGTGACAACTGGTAATTATAAAGATTCTCATTTGTCACCGACCCCTTTTTGGTGGTGCCAACCCCTGGAATGAAACTCATAGAGCGATGGTTTCCCGCCCACTCGCTGATCCACAACCATTTCTTGTGCTTCTGCGGGTTTCAGTTTGCTGCCGACCAGGGCATTTAAGTTGTGCTCCAGATCGTAGGTCGAAGCACAGCCGCCAGCTAATACCATCACGAATAATACATTCCTTTGTAAGTTGTGCATGCAATTTTTTTAAGTCGGCTACAGTTTATTAACTTGTCATCCCGTCCTAACTGTTGGAATGTTAGACCTGACCCCGCCCGCTGCGCTGTGGAGTTACCGGATGCTAGCGCCTCCGCGCAGGAAGCGGCGGTGTCGGCACTCCACGCAACATTCATCGTTTATGACGCGTAAATGTGGCTTGCAAGCGCAGAATATGGCCACATATTTCCGATTTTTCTAGAATACTTAGTCGCTTACGCTGGTCCGACCCCGTTGTTCCTC
>JAQVKR010000083.1 GCA_028694565.1 Gammaproteobacteria bacterium
CGCCCACCCCGGCGGGCGTCTCATCGGCGAGCGCGAACCCTACGACGTGGACATGCCGCGCATCATCCGCGCGGCGAAGCGGCACGGCTGCTTCCTGGAGCTCAACGCCCACCCCGAGCGGCTCGACCTGCTCGACACCCAGTGCCGGCTGGCGAAAGAGGAGGGGGTGAAGGTGGCCATCAGCTCCGACGCCCACAGTGTCCAGGACTTCGCCCACCTGCGCGACGGCATCGGCCAGGCCCGCCGCGGCTGGCTGGAGCCCGACGACGTCCTCAACGCCCGCTCCCTGGCCGCCCTGCGGAAACTGCTGCGGCGGAGGCAATGACCCGCCGCGGGAAAGACTAAAAGATTCACCACGAAGGCACGAAGGTCACGAAGAAAAGCGAAAGGACCCTGTTGACCGCAGATTGACGTTGATTTGCGCTGATTCGCCTGCGGCTGCCGTAATACCCTGCAACAGCCACGGGGAGAAGAGAACAAGATCTCCCCGGGAACCACTCAAACGCACCATCCCGTTACCAGCGCAGTGAGCGGTCAATGGGAAATCAACGCCAATCTGCGGTTAACTCATCTGTTTTCTCTTCGTGTCCTTCTTGCCTTCGTGGTGAGCATGCTCACGAGCAGCAGGAGCCCTCCTGCACTCCGGCGCGCTTGAGGATGGCGGCCAGCGGGCAGAAGTTGGTCAGCCCGCTCTGGGCCAGGTTGATGCCCACGAAGGCGCTGAGCGCGATCCAGTAGGGGTGGACGGTCAGCGAGAGGGTGATGCCGAGCAGCACCATCACTCCCGCCACCAGGTGGACGATTCGATCCACAGTCATGTTCCGGTTCTCCTCTTGGTCAATACCGGTAGGTCATCTGCAGGTTGACGATGTTCTGCTCCAGCTCGATTTTGTTGCCGCTGCCCGAGTTGGAGGTCACTTCGTTGTGGAAGGCGTGGGCGTAGGAGAGCGAGCCGAACAGCCGCTGGCCGAGCTGGCGGGTCACACCCAGGGAGAGGTGCTTCTCGGTTATGGCCAGTGAGCCGATATTGCTGTCCACGTCCTCGGGACCGATGGGTGATTCGCCGTAGTTGAAGCCCGCGCGCACGGTGGTCTTCGGGTTGATCTGCTTCTGTACGCCGATGGCGAACACGGTCTGGTCGTCCCAGCCGAAGTTCATCTGGGTCTTGCCCCCGGGGGTGTTGAAGTCCACCTTGTCCAGCACCTCGCTGAAGCCGATGTGCTTCACGTCCGCCTCCACCAGCAGCCCGGGCATGGGCTCGAAGGCGAGGCCCACGCTGAGGATGGGCGGCGCGTCCATGGTCATGCCGTACTCGCCCGCCAGCGTGTTCCACTTGAACTCGTCCATGACCTGCTTGGTGGCGTAGGAGACACCGAGGGTGAGGGCGTCGCTCACCCGGTAGGTGGCGCCGAGGGTGGCGCCGAAGCCGTAGACCTGGTTCTGGGGAAGCTGGAAGTTGGGGTTGTAGAGGGCCAGGCTCTGGTAGTCGAGATTGAGCGCGGCCCCCAGGGAGAGACGATCGTTGACCCGGAAGCCGATGCCGGGGGCGATCTTGTAGAACTGCTTGGTGGTCACCACCGCCTGGTTGCCCGCCAGTCCCGGCGCGGTGTCGGGGAAGTCCACCCCCATGCCCGAGAGTCCCGCCATGCCCATGCCGAAGGTGAGCCGGTCGTTGATCCGGTAGGCCATGGCGCCGGAGGGAATCAGGTAGAGATCGGAGTCGCTGTCCAGGTCGTTGGCCTTGCGCGGCGGATTGAGGAAGCCGAAGCCCAGGTCGGAGCGGAACTCCTCCATGGGCAGGTTGGCCAGCCCCGCGGGGTTGGTGAGCACCGTGGCGGCATCCTGGGGGGCGGCGGTGTAGGCGCCGGCCATGCCCCACTGCATGGCGGTCACGCCGAGCATCTGGTCGCCGTTGGTGGCCAGCGCAGGCATGGAAACAGCGCCCATGCCGACACCGAGCGTGATCGCGATCGAAGTGATTCTGTTCATGGTGTGTGCTCCTCCATCGGAGAACCGAATGTCAATTCCCGCCCCTTGCCGGGGCGTGTTGTTGGTCTGTTACTTGAGCAGCGGCGAAATGCCGGGAACGCCGCGGAACACCTGGTGGCAGCCGACGCAGCCGGCGGTGATTTCGCCCACCAGACCGGCCGCCCCGGCCATGTCCCCCTGTTCGGCCAGATCGGCGAGCCGCTTGGCGTTGCCCTCCACGCTGTCGTTGAAGCTGGCCAGGGCCGAGAGCTTCTCGTCGGTGATGTCCCCGATCTTCAGGTAGGGCAGCAGGCCGCCGCGGGGTATGCGGTGGTTCGCCAGCCGCCGGGCGCTGTCAGCGGCCTGTTCCGGGTTGTCGGTGAGGATGCCGGCGTTCATGCTGTTGTAGTCGGCCAGCACCTCGTGCATTACGTGACGCAGGGTGATCCGGTCGCTGTGGCGGTTGTGCTGGGAGTAGATGCGGAGCAGCAGCTGCTTGGTTTCGGGTGAGAGCCCCTGGACCCGCTGTGCCAGCTCCGGTTGCATGAGCTGAATCTGCTGCTGCATCATCTGCTGCAACGCCTGCATCTGTTCCGGGGTCGGCTTGGCCGGCTGCTGGGCGGAGGCGACGGAACCCGCCAGGAGGCCGCACGCCAGCGACAACGCCAGAATTGCGCGGCGCGGCGGCCGGTGCGCACGGAATACTTTCTTCATCGAGTCTCTCCTTTGCTGTCCAGGGATGATTCAGGGCTCGGACCTCACCCGCATGCTGCGGGTGGGCGCCCTGACCCTAAAGCTGGCGCAGAGTTGTGTGGACCCGATTGCCTGGCGGTAACAGGCTGTAACAGGTTGTAACAGGGCGGTATCAAACCGGATGGATGCGAGGGAGCCGATGACAGAACGGCCCTACAGGCTGCTGGTGGTGGACGATCAGCCGGAACTGCGGGCGCTGCTGACGCGCTATCTCGGTGAACAGGGCTTCGAGGTGGAGGCCGTGGCCGACGGTGCGGCCATGGAGCGCCACCTGGCCCAACACGCCGTGGACCTGGTGATCCTAGACCTGATGCTCCCCGGCGAGGACGGCCTGTCGCTGGCGCGCAAGCTTCGCAGCCAGGGCAGCCAGCCCATCATCATCCTCTCGGCACGGGGCGACGAGGTGGATCGGATCGTGGGCCTGGAGGTGGGCGCCGACGACTACCTGGCCAAGCCCTTCAATCCCCGCGAGCTGCTGGCGCGGGTGCGGGCCGTCCTGCGCCGCACCCAGGCGACGGAACCGGCCACCGCCGCGGAAACGCCATGCAGCTTCGGCCCCTACTGTCTCGATCTCGCCCGCCGGCGGCTCACCCGCGAGGGTGAGGAGATCGCCCTGACCGCCAGCGAGTTCGAGCTGCTGCGGGTGTTCGTGCTCCACCCCGACCGGGTGCTCAGCCGCGATTTCCTGCTGGAGCAGACCAAGGGCTACGAGCGGGGACCCTTCGATCGCAGCATCGACGTCTGCGTCAACCGGCTGCGGCGCAAGATCGAGACCGACCCCGCCGCACCCGTCTACCTGCGCACCGCCTGGGGCGCCGGCTACCTCTTCTCCACCAGCGGCTGAACTGCGAACGATGCGCCTGCCGCGACCCCGCACCCTGTTCGGCAGGACCCTGGCCACCATCGCCCTGGTGTCGGTGGGCTTCCAGATCTTCACCCTGGCGGTTATCGCCCTGCTGCTGCTCATGCCCCTGGGGCAGCGCTCGGCCGACGACCTCGCCGCGCTCATGCTCAAGACGGTCGCCGAGTGGCGTGCCGCGGCCGACCCGGCAGCCTATGCCGAACAACTCCTTGCCGAGGATGGACTGGTCATCGTCGATGCCCACCGCTCGGACCTGCCCCCCAGCGGCAGCTGGCTGCCCTACCGCCACTTCCTCGAACAGGCACTGGAGCAGCGCACGGGTATGCCCCTGACCCTGCTGACCAGCCTGGACGGGCAGGGGCAGTCCTGGTTCTGGGCCGACCTGCCCACCCTCGACGGTCCGGTCCGGGTCGGATTCGCCCGGACCCGGATCGGGGTACAACCACCCGTCGCGCTCATACTCGTGCTCAGCGTGGGCGCCTGGGTGACGCTGCTGACCGCCATCGCGCTGGTGCGCCGCCTCACCGCCCCGCTGGAACGGCTCTCGGGAGCGGCCAAGCGGCTCGGCGCGGGCGACTGGCCCGAACCGGTCCCTGAACAGGGTCCCGAGGAACTGGCGAGCCTGGCCACCAGTTTCAACCGCATGGTGCGACAGGTGCGGGAGCTGGTGGCCAACCGCACCACCCTCCTGGCCGGCATCTCCCACGACCTGCGCACCCCCATGACCCAGATTCAGCTGGCGCTGGCCATGCTGCCCGGCGAGGGCGGAGACCCGGAGCTGATGGCGGGCATCCGGCGCGACCTGGACAACATGAACCGTCTCATTGCCCAGTTCCTGGAGATCAGCCGGGAACTGGAGGGCGGCGGCGGAGAGACCGTGGAGGTGGGGGCACTGCTTGCCGACCTGGTGACGCAGTTCGGGCTGCGCGGCACGGAGGTGACGGGCCCCGGCTGCAGCGGCTGCCGCCATGCCCTGCACGCCCTGGCCCTGCGCCGCGTGGTGGCCAACCTGCTGGAGAACGCCGTCCGCTACGGGGACGGGGCGCCGGTGGAGGTCACCTGCCGCTGTGACGCCGGCGCGGTGGAAATCCGGGTGCTGGACCGGGGGCCCGGCATCCCCGCCGAGCAGCTCGAGGCGGTGTTCCGGCCCTTCTACCGCCTGGAAGGCTCGCGCAGCAGCACCACGGGGGGCAGCGGACTGGGGCTCGCCGTGGTGCGCCAGCTCGCCAGCGCCAACGGCTGGGGGCTGCGGCTGGAGCCCCGGGAGGGCGGCGGCATGGCGGCGGTGGTCAGCGTGCCGCTGGAGACGAAGCGGACGGCGGCTCAGCCCGCGGCCGGCAGGTAGTCCTCCCGCACCGGGGCGAACACCTCCACCACCCGGCACGCCTCCTCCACCCGCACCTCGTGCTCGACGCCGCCGGGGATGCACCAGCTGTCGCCGTCCCGGGCCTCGAACCACTCCGCGCCGATTCGCATCCGCATATGCCCCCGCACCAGGTAGCCGGTCTGCTCGTAGGGGTGGGCATGGGGCGGGATCACCGCACCCGCCTCCAGGCGGAACTCGGTCATCAGCGTCTTCTCGCCATGAACCGTGGTCACCTGGCGCACCCCCGCCACCGGTTCGCGCCATTCCCGCTTCATTGCATCCTTCGTGAACACTGTGTCGGTCTCCTCCGGATACTGCACTGTCACTGGGCCCCGCTTTCCGGTCGCGGTATCTTACCCACCCAGACCCCGACAAAGCCACATTCACCGACTTGCCCTGAGGGAGCTCCACAGATGGCCCAGAGGCCGGCATGCACCTGATTCCCGTCACGATCTGCATCTACCTGCTGATGCTCCCGGTCACCGGGATGGTGCCGGTGCTGAACGAGCTGACCCTGGGACGCCACCCCCACCTCACGGATTTCGACAAGCACCTGTTCATGTCGGCCAACATGGCCGGCGCCCTGATCTTCGCGCCCATCGCCGGTATCGTCTCCGACGCCCTGGGCCGGCGTCGGGCAATCATCATGGCGGCCCTGCTGGTGAACACCCTGGCGCTGTGGATGCTGACCCGGGAGTGGTCCTACCCGGTCTACCTGGGCTGGCGTTTCGTGGAGGGTTGCGCCCACATCACCGCGCTGAGCCTGCTCATGGCGCTCGGCGCCGACCATGCCCGGCGCGGTGGTGAGGGTGGCGCCATGGGCCTGGTGGGCGCGGCGGTGAGCCTGGGCGTGGCCACCGGCGCACCACTGGGCGGCGTGGTGGGACATGGCGACGCCCTGCGGGTGCCTGGCTACGGCAGCGCGCTGATGCTGGCGCTGGCGCTGTTCGCCCTCGCCGCCCTGCGTGACAGCCCCGCAATGGGCAGCCGCCCGGGGTTGGGCCACCTGCTGCGTTCCCTGCTGGCCGGCCGCCGGCTGCTGGTGCCCTATGTCTTCGCCTTCATCGACCGCCTGACGGTGGGCTTCATCGTCTCCACCCTCTCCCTCTATCTCGCCACCGCACAGGGGCTGTCGGCCCGTGAAATCGGCGCGGTGATGGCCGCCTTCCTCATCCCCTTCGCCCTGCTCACCTACCCCTCGGGACTGCTGTCGCGGCGCTGGAACCGGCTGGGAATGATGATCCTGGGCAGTCTCCTCTACGGGGTGGTGCTGACCACGGTGGGCTTCGTGCCCGGGAAGGCCATCGTCTGGCTGATGTTCTGCGGCGGAGTGGTGGCGGCGCTGATGTACGCTCCCTCGCTGGTGCTCACCGCGGAGCTGGCCGGCCCGCAGCAGAAGGCGAGCGCCATGAGCGGCTTCAACCTGGCCGGATCGCTGGGCTTCGTCATCGGTCCCCTGGCCGGCGGCACCCTGGTGACGCTGCTCGGCAGCGAGGGAGCCCCGGCCTACCCGGCCGCCTTCCTGGTGGTGGGCGGCCTGGAGGTGCTCTGTGCCCTCGCCTTCCTGCCCCTGCTGGGCCGGTTCCGGGCCTGACCCGGCGCCCCGCGTCCGACCACGGAAGCGGGCGCCCGGTCCTCAATCAGAGGCAGCCCCGGTCAGCTCGGCATGCCGGTAGCAGCTCACCAGGTGGTCGTTCACCATCCCCACGGACTGCATGTAGGCGTAGCAGATGGTGGGACCCACGAAGCGGAACCCGGCCTGCTTCAGGGCATGGCTCATGGCCTCCGCGGCCGGCGTGGTGACCGGCACCTCGTGCATGGTACGCCAGCGGTTCACCACCGGGCGGCCGTCCACGAACTGCCACAGGAAGTCGGCCACGTCCCCCTCCCGCCCGCGCAGCTCGAGCCAGGCGCGGGCGTTGCCCACCGCCGCCTCCACCTTCAGCCGGTTGCGGACGATGCCGGGATCGGCGAGCAGCCGCTCGATGGTGCGGGCGGTGTAGCGCGCCATGCGCTCGGGGTCGAAGCCGTGGAAGGCGCGGCGGTAGTTCTCCCGCTTGTTGAGGATAGTGGACCAGGAGAGCCCCGCCTGGGCACCCTCCAGGATGAGCATCTCGAACAGGTGGGCGGGATCGCGGGCGGGGACGCCCCATTCGTTATCGTGGTAGTCGCGGTAGCGCGCCGAGCCCAGGCACCAGGGGCAGCGGGTGGCGTCGTCATTGTCCATCGCGGTCTCCCGGAGCCGGCGGGCGGCGTGAGCGGTGTCGGCCAGTGTACTCCATCCCCCGGACCGGCGCCCGCCGCCGGCCCCGGGGGCTTGAGACAGGTCAAGGAGACCGTGGCGGCCGCGGGCTAGCTTTGCCGGATACGGAACGGTACCGCCCAAGGAGTGATCATGGCAGACATACCCCCCCGCGAGCGTCTGTTCGGCGCCGGCCCCAGCCTCACCGTCCACGAACCGCTCGCGGAGCTGCTCGGCGCCGGCGACGGAACCTGGACCTACACCTTCGACGACGCGGTGCGCCTGGCCGGCCACGCCTGCCCCACGGTGGCGGGGGCCTATGTCACCGCGGTCCAGGCGGTGCGGCGGCTCTATGGCGGCGAGACCTGCATCCGCGGAGAGCTGCGGATCACCCTGCACGGCGCGGAAGAGTCCGGCGCCAACGGCCCCTTCAGCCAGGTACTGACCCTGCTGACGGGCGCCGCCGCCCGCAACGGCTTCCAGGGACTGGGCGGGCACTACCGCCGGGCCGGACTGCTGGGCTTCGGCGCCGCGGCGGAGGGGCCGCTGCGCTGCACCTTCGAGCGCATGGACACCGGCGCGGAGGTGACGCTGGCCTATGACCCCGCCTCCGTCACGGCGGACCCGATCCTGGCCCCGGCCATGCAGGCGGTATTGAAGGGCACCGCCGACGCCGTCACCCGGGCGCGCTTCCGCTGGGCCTGGCGCGACCGGGTGGAGCGCATCGTGGCCGACGGCGGCGAGAGCACGGTCCGCGAGGTGCCGGGGCCCTGATGCCGGCCTGGAATGATCAACGCAAAGGCGCAAAGGCACTAAGACGCCAAGATGGGGTAAGGAAGCAATCTGGCCGTGCCATGAAGCGGCCGCCCGATATTGCAGTCAACACCTGGATCCTGAAATAACCTGTCTCAGCTTCTTGGCGTCTTAGCGTCTTCGCGTTCAAGACCGACCATCCCCGATCAGCCCCGGGGCTCATTCGAGGGCGATCACGATGCGCTGGTCCTTGCGGTGCTCCTCCACCTCGATGAGGGTCCCGCGCGCAGCGGGATTGTCCGCCAGGCGGATGATCTCCTCCAGCTCGATCCCCTTTTCCCGCAGGGCGCCGGCGGTCTGCCGCGGCAGCAGCCGCGAGGCCAGGCGGAGCATGGCCACGGGTATGCTGACCGTGGTTTCCGGGGAGGACTCCCCGCCCTTGAACACCCTGATGCGCAGACTGACCATCACCCGACTCCTGTCTCCGGTCCCTGGACAGGCGGAAGTGTAGCAGGACGAGCGCGGGACGGAACGGCCGGGGCTCAGGGCATCTCCCGGCGGTGCGAGACCAGGTAGCGCAGGTGCGCGGGCCCCGTTCCGCAGCATCCGCCGAGCAGCTTCAGGCCCAGCTCGCGCCGCAGCCGCAGCATCGCCCCGCCCCACTCGGCCACCGGCTCCGCCCGCAGCGCGCAGGCCCCGTCCAGGGCCGCCTGATCCAGCGCCGAGGCGTTGGCCTGGAAGCCGATCAGCCGCCGGGACAGCTCCGGCGGCGCCGCGCCGTCGAGGAAGGTGGGATAGGCGCAGTTGATCAGGTAGCCCAGCGGCGGAGCATCCACGGCGGCGTCGATGGCGGCGCCGGCGTCGAC